>NZ_JAQIFT010000044.1:0-51143 GCF_027857615.1 Holtiella tumoricola | reverse complement strand
TAAAAAAATATCCCTTGGCAAAGAAATATAACCACAGTAATGGGAGATGGATTTCTTACTTTTAATAGCCAAGGGATATTTTATAGATAGGTATGTATATCAATTAAGAAAAGGAGTCCTATCTAACAATTATTATAAATTAAGAATTTAGTATAAGCAATAAAAAATGTTTTTGGCCAAAAAAATACCCCCTTGGTGGTAGGAGTATGTTTGTTCTTTATATGGCTGAAAATAAAAACATCTTTAGATACCAAGGGAGTATTCCATTAAGGGAAGTTATTAATGACTGATAACTTCTCCTATAAAGGTTAAAGGAAAATATAGGGGAAGTTAAATAGATAATAAAAAGACTATAATTACTATCTAATAATTATTATAAATTATATTTTTGTAATAAGCAATAAAAATTCATTTTTACCATTTAAAAATTATATAAACATAAAAAATACTTCCTTAGGATTGATAGAATAATTTCAGAGAGGGTAAGTCACTGTTTTTATATTAAAATCCTAAAGAAGTATTATGAAATAAGGCGTATGCGTAACCTATTTCGTAACTATTATACACAAGTATAAAAAACAAGTAAATAGTAAAAAATATTCAATAAGCAAAATTTGTTTTTGGAAGGAGAAAAATATGTCTGATGAAATCAAATGGGAATGTCCAAGGTGTGAGAAAATCAATACATCTGAATGGGCCAATGCAATGGTTGAGTATCAAAAATGTGAACATTGTGGAATTACATGTGATGTTCAAGTGACAGTAGCATTAGAGGGTGTAGAAGTTATTGAATAGGATTTGTATTACAATGTATTACAAAAATCTAAATGTAATACATTGTAATACACGAAAATAAGAAAATGTATTACATTGTAATACAAAATGGAGGAACTAGGATGAAAATTATAGCAGTAGACGCAGGAAAATATGCAACAAAGGCATTGGCAGCAAGTGGGGATAAAGTTCTTTTTAGAACAAAGAGTACACAACTTACAGCAAGTTTAGATATTGAAGCAACAGGAAACAGTAATAAAGTTATTTATGAAGATGATACATATATTATTGGAGAACAAGGTGAACAGATAGACTACGGGCTTGAAAAAAATACATTACTACATAAGATGGCCATATATACAGCAGCCTATCGATTGGGATGCAAAGGAGAAATAGCAGCTGTTATTGGATGTCCTACGAATATCTATTTAAGTAAGGAGAATAGAAAAGCCTTTCAAGATAACATTAAACAAAAGCCTAAGAAGTTTGTAGTAGATGGGAAACTGCAAAATATTGACTTTAAAAGAGTATTGATTATGCCAGAATCGTCAGGGGTAGTTTATACAAATAAAGAACTTTTTATAGGTAAGCGAGTAGGTGTTATTGATTTAGGTGGAAGAAACATGAACTTTGGTATTTACGATAATCTCGTGCCTCAACCGAATTCTATGATGACAACCAACCAAGGCTCTATGCATATAGAAGCCATGATTAAACGAGAATTTGAAGCGAGATATAGAAGAGGGTTAGCACCAAGAGATATAGAAAATATTATTTTAAATGGTGGTATTAAGTACCAGGGGAAATTTGAGCCTGAAAGTAAAAAGGCTTTAAGTAAAATCTATAAGGCATATGTTGAGGAAGTCATTGCAGATTTAAAGAAAGAGTTTCCACTGGACTTAATGGATATAGTGGTTACTGGAGGGACAAGTATACTTGTTAAAGAAGCACTTCAAGAGGTCGTACCACATGCTCAGACTGTTGAAGAAACACAGTGGACTAATGTGGCAGGATTTCTTGAAATAGGGAAGGTGAAGTTTAAGTGAGTAAACCACGTGATATAGTGCCAGTTGGTTTTGATAATGATCCTGAGCTGCATGACTATGTGAAGTCAAAATGTAAAGGAAATAAATCGGAGTTTATACGTTACTGTATTAGAAAAGAAATGATGGAGGAAAGAAAAACATCACTAAATGAAAAAGACTTAGATATTAGGATAGAGAACATAGTTAGGAAATGCCTTGAAGAGTTTAACCCAATGGTAGTTAAAGTTAAAGGTGAAGATAATCACGAGGATAAAGATTTACTTGAGGCAGCAAGTTTTTTTGATGAGGATTAATTGAATAAGGACCTGTACACTTGGATTAAATTTTGATGATTTAGTCCAAGTGTTTTGGTGCTTATTTAAGCAATCAAATGAAAGTTTGGCTAATAGGAGGGATTAGGATGAAAAATAAATATTTAAAAGAGACAATAGAGTGTTTAGAAAACTATAGAGAATATAAAGAAAGGTTAGAGCTGAAAAAAGGATTTCTAAAGAAATTGAAAAGTGAAAGAGAAAATAATGATAGGGAAGCTGATATTAAAAGTACTGCGTATGATGTCACACCTGCAAAAACAAATAAAGTAACTTCTATAGTAGAAAAAATTGCTATTAAAAATATTCAAATGGAAGTAGATTTAGAAGACGAAATAGATTCATTACAATTTTATATAAGGCGAATAGACTTAAGCTTAATGGATCTCAAGAAAGAGTGGAGAGATATATTAGAGTTAAAATATATAGGGGGTTATACTTGGGAGTATGTAACAAGAAAAATGGGATTGAGTGAGTCGACGTGTAGAAGGTATTCTGAAAAAGGGATTAAAGCATTAGCAAATAAAATAAAAGGAGATGAAAGCTATATAGATTTACCTTTGTTTAAGTATATCTATATTGATAAAGTAGAGTAGTCATAGGCATGCTTTTAATTGGTTAAATATAGATTTAGTTATAAAAATACAATAAAGTTAAAATAAAAAAGAGATATTTTATTGATAGGTAAATTAGTATCTATTAAATAGAGATATACGAGGTGAATTAATGAAGATAATTGCAATTGTGGCTGTTAGCGGCGGAGGAAAAATAACAATGGTTAATTGAGAGATTTCCCCAATCTACTTCTGTTTTTACATAAAAAAGAAGTAGATTGGGGAAATCTACTTCTTTTAATATTGGAGTCCTATAAATTTAGGGGAGTCATAGGACTAGTTTATAAATATTACTAAATAGACAAGTAATACTTATAGATATATAATATCATCTTAATATAAATATAGTCAATATTACTTACTATTAAAAAATAATATATACAATTAATGAAAGTTTATAGAGATAAATATTATAATGTGATATAATATTTAATGTTGGGAGTTATTTAGGGGAATATAATATAGAAAAAGATACTAAATTTTAATGGGGATTAGATTAGTATCTTTTTTTGTTTTATTTATAGGGAGAATTAGTGTAAGTTCTTGATATTTGCAAGAAATTGTAATCTACATATACTGTAGTCGATTTAAAGTATGAGTTTTATTATTTATAAACACTGCGATTAGTAGTAAGTAAAAGAGAGAGTCGCTTTACTAATAGAAAGCAGCTTTTTTGTTGATGGATGGGACTAAAAATATTATAAGAGATAAGCTATTAATGACTTACTTCTTATTTTTGCTAAGAGGCTGAACAAATAGTGAACAGATGATAGAAGATTTTGAACAGGAAAGAACAGATGTTGAACAGCCACTGAATAGATTGCCATGTTAATATGTTAATGGGTGAACGAAAGAAAACATCCTAAATATTGAGTTCATCCTAATTCCCTAAAATATTAAAAAGATAGGGTAACCTATCAAATATTAGTTTTAATAATCCTTGTTCAAAACGGTGTGTAATAACCCAATCAAAAACTGTTTTGTAAAGGAGAATATAACAAATGATGAAACCACCAATACCTCGTATGGGAGGAAAATCAAAATTAAGAAAGACTATTTTAGAAAGAATACCTGAGCATACTTGTTACATAGAGCCATTCTTTGGAGCTGGATGGGTATACTTTGGTAAAGAACCGAGTAAGGTTGAAGTGATTAATGACGTTGACAAAGAACTTATAAATATGTTCCGTATAATCAAGTACCATGCACCAGAGATAGAAAGAGTGCTAGAGTATGAGTTTTCTGGTAGAGACATGTTTGAAGAGTATAAGCACTGTACAATTGAATATCTTACCGATATTCAAAGAGCAGTACGCTTTCTATATCTCATCTCACAAAGCTTTGCAGGGAAAGGTAGTACATATGGCTATGGAACAAGTAAAATACCCGCACCACAGATATTTTATCAAGGTATACTTAGTGACATTAAAGGAAGACTTAGAAATACATATGTAGAAAATAAAAGCTTTGAGGATATTATCAAAAGATATGATAGACCTCATAGCTTTTTCTTTTGCGATCCACCTTATTTTGAAACTGCAGGTTATGGTAATGAATTTGGAGAGCAAGAGCATCTTTTATTAAGAGATACATTATCTAAGATAAAAGGTAAATTTGTAGTTACAATAAACGACCATCCCGAAGTCAGAGAATGGTACAAAGATTTTAACATAGAAGAAGTACAAGTATCCTATTCAATAGCTAAAGAACAAAAGGCTAGAAAAGAGTATGGAGAGCTGATCATTACAAATTATTAAATAAAGGAGGTAATATGTTTGAATACAGTAGAGCCAATTAGAGACTTCAATCTTATATTGGATATTGCAGATTATCTAAGAGAGCACAATGAAAGAGATTATGTACTCTTTATGTTTGGTATTTATTCAGGACTACGAATATCAGACATATTACCGTTAAAGGTAAGAGATGTTAGAAATGTAGACTACATATATTTACGAGAAGAAAAGACAGATAAGGAAAAAAGATTCCCTATCAATGATGAACTTAAGAAGATACTACATCATTACATAAAAGGGAAGAGAGACTATGAATATTTATTTAGAAAGAGCAAAGGAAAGAATGAGCCTATTACACGTCAAAGAGTATGGCAGATTCTAAACAATGCTGCAAGTTATTTTGGATATAAAGATAAGATAGGATGTCATACGTTGCGTAAGACATTTGGCTATTGGCTTTATCAAACGACCAAAGATGCTGCAGCTATTATGGATATCTTAAATCATTCAGATATATCTATTACTAAACGGTATATAGGTGTGAATCAAGATAGTAAAGATCAATTAATGAAGGGGTTATCTTTTCAAAAGAAGAGATGACCTTTTTAGTTTGTATCTTTTACATATTGAGAGCAAGGTAAAACCGTAAAGAAATTATAAGAGTTTCTTCTATTACAGTAAAACAAAAAGAGAAGTTTAACAGAATAATAAGATAAGTAAAATATCACACAACTTAATATAGAGTATATAAACCTAATAATATCAATGGGTAAGCTTGTTTATCAATGAAAGAGAGAATAAGTAAGCACGACGAAAATTAAAAGGTACTTGGACGAGGGTGGGGGCTATGCGGGTCTAGCGAGGCCCGAGGCTTCTGTCATTATAAAATTTTTGAAAGTAGGTTAATATGAGGATTTTATAAATTAAAAATGAAGTCCATGAAAGCTTTGTGGCTCTAAGGCTACAGCTTGGGAAATATTTAATTTTAAATTAACCCTAGGAGGAAGTATATGGCGAAAGAAGTTGGAGTTAAAATTATAGAAGGTAAAACATGTTTATCGACTGGTTTTTTAGCAGATGCCTTTGGGGTAACTAAAAAGACAGTCAATCAGTGGGAGAAGAAGGGATGTCCTAAAATATCTCATGGTTATTGGTATTTGCCAGATGTTTTGAAATGGCGAGATGAATCCAATAGGCAAATGCCAGAAGATACAGATATAGAAACGATGCCTATTACCTATCAAAAAGTATTTTATGAAACACAGCTTAAAAAGGCACAGACTGAAAATGCTGATTTAAAAAATGCTATTGCAAGGGGCGATTATCTACTTAAAATGGATGCGATAGCTGAACTTGAAAGATATTTCATTATATTTAAGCGTTCGGCGCTTGGATTAGTTGCTAAGATTGGTGTAGATATTGCACCTTATGTAGACGAGGTAGAAGCGAGAAGGGTGGAAAATAAGATTAGAGAAACTATAAATGAGGCATTGGAGCAGTTTGCTGAAAATGGCATTTGTAAAGAAAAGTAAAAAGGTTAATATTCCTAGTTGGATTCTTCAGGCGTTAAAAGTTTTAAAACCACCCGAAAAAATAACCGTTTCAGAATGGGCAGATAAGTATCGTATATTAGATGCTCAAACAAGTGCTGAACCAGGTAAATGGAATACTAGTAGAACAGAGTATCTAAAAGGTATTATGAATGCTTTTACAGATATAGAGGTAGAGAAAATAGTATTTGTAAAACCTACACAGGTAGGGGGGACAGAGTGCCTTAACAACATGATTGGTTATGTTATTGCCCAAGATCCTAGCCCCACTATGATTGTCTATCCAACAGAAAAACTTGCCGAGTTTACAAGTAAAAAAAGAGTTCAGCCGATGATCAATTTATCTCCAGTGTTAGCAGAAAAATATAGAAGCAATGAAAGTAAATTACTTGAGCTTAACTTTAATGGGATGTATATCGTATTAGTTGGAGCAAATTCAGAATCTGATTTAGCAAGTAGACCCGTAAGATTTATTTTTTTTGATGAGGTAGATAAACATCCGACCTATACGGGTAAAGAGGCTGACCCTATATCCCTTGCTAAAGAGCGTACGAGAACATTTCCTAATACAAAGAAAATATTTTTAACATCAACACCTACATTGAAAAGAGGTCCCATATGGCAAGAATGGCTTAATGCAGACAGTCAGTATGAATACTTCGTACCATGCCCTCATTGTGGTACCTATCAAAAGCTACTCTTTAAACAAGTTAAATGGAAGACTGATACAAAGTCACCTAAAGAAGCGAGAGAAACAGCTTATTATGAATGTGAAGCTTGTCAGGAGACTATTCAAGATAATCATAAACCACAGATGATTAGAAATGGTGAATGGAGATGTATAAATGGAAGTGGCAAACGTTCTGTGGCTTTTCATCTGAATGCTATTTATTCTCCGTGGGTTCGATTTGGAGATGTAGCTTATGAGTTTGTATCTTCTCACAACTATCCTGAAAAACTGATGAACTTTATTAACTCTTGGCTTGGAGAGCCTTGGGAAGATACAAAAACTAAGATGGATAGTGATATTGTATTTGAACGTCAATCAGAATATACAGAAGGTATTGTACCAGATGAAGCGTTGATACTTACTGGAGGTGTAGACGTTCAAAAAGATTGTTTCTACTTCACTATAAGAGCATGGGGACCATATATGACATCATGGAATATATTACATGGTAAGGTAGACACTTGGGAAGAGATAGATTTTATTATGAATCAAAGTTTTAGTAGTGCTAACGGTCAGTCATACCTTGTGAACTTGACTTTAATTGACTCTGGAAATGATACAGAAAATGTTTATCAATTTTGTGTTGACAATCAAGATTGGGCCATGGCATGTAAAGGTTCATCAAATACAATCACAGCTAAATATAAGCTAGCAAATATTGATAAGATAGATAGTTGCGCTTATGGTATGAGGTTATGCATTGTAGATGGTAGCCAATATAAAAATATGATTTATGCAAGGATGCGTAAAGAAAATGGAATAGGTTCATGGATGGTCTATGATGGTGTAGATATGGACTATGCAAAACAAGTTACCAGTGAAGAGAAGGTTGTTGAAAGAAGAGGCGGGCGAGATGTAGAAGTCTGGAAAACCAAAACAAGCCATGCAGACAATCACTATTTAGACTGTGAGGTTTATGCAGCAGCAGCGGCAGACCTATTACATGTAAGATATATGATGCCGCAAGGTAATGAACAAAAAGTAGAAGAAACAGAGCAAAATAACTGGATAAATAATAATAAGGAGTGGATTTAGATGGACAGGCTTAATCAAATTAATATGGCAATTACTGCAATTGAGCAAGGTGCTCAGGAATATCAGATAGGCAGTAGAAGAATTAAGAAAGCTGAGCTGAGTGTCCTTTATCAAGAAAGAAGAAGATTGGAGCAAGAATTACGTGAACAAGAGAATTATGGTGGTGTAACTGTAGCTTGTTTTGACAGAAGATAAGGGATGTACTTGAAAGGAGGTGAGAAAATGAACTGGCTTGATAGAGGCATAGCAGCAGTATCGCCTAGATGGGCCTATAATCGTATGGCATGGAGAGATTCCTTAAGGTCTTATGATGCTGGCACTAAAAGTAGGCTAAATGCAAATTGGACAACCGTTAATGGAACAGCAGAGCAGGCAAATCAAGCGCATCGGGATGTCTTACGAGCAAGAGCAAGAGATCTAGAAAGAAATTCTGATATTTTAGAAGGTCTTATCAATCCATTTGAAAGAAATGTTATTGGTACAGGTATCATGGCACAAGCAAAGGTAGCAGATTTAGATGGAAATGAAGATGAAAAACTCAATGCTGAAATTGAAGAGTTGTGGGAAGAGTGGTGTCATGCAAAAAATTGTGATGTGGCAGGGACACAATGCTTTGATGAGTTTCAAGCTATGGCTGTAAGAAGGAAAAAAGTAGATGGAGGAATTATATTCATCAAATGTTATACAGATGATGGAATAATTCCTTTTTGTTTGCAAGCAAAAGAGGTAGATGAACTAGATACTTCTTACTCTTTAAGTAAAACTTCAGAAGGAAATAGGATTATTGGAGGGATTGAAGTCAATCAATACAACAGACCTGTTGCCTATTATTTTAAACAGTACTCACCAGATGGCTACTGGACAGGTGGTACAGAGCGCATTGAAGCCAATAGGGTAATCTATTTATTTAGTAAGAAGCGACCTACTCAAATTCGTGAAGTAACAGAGTTGGCCAGAACGATGCCGATAGTCAAAGAGGTCAATGAGTTTGTAGAAGCTATATCTGTTAAAGAGCGTATTTTAGCTTGCTTATCTGTATTCATTAAAAAGAATACACCAACAGGCACAGTTGGTAGAGGTGGAATCATAGATAAAAAAAGTGGTTATCCTGTTAGGTCTATTAGTCCAGGTATGATTCATGAATTACAACCAGGTGATGATGTAACAACGGTTAATCCGAGTGGTCAATCATCCAATGCGAAAGAATTTATTATGACTCAACAACGTATTGCAGGAGCAGGACAAGGCTTAAGTTATGAGGCATCTTCTAGAGATATGTCGCAGGTTAACTATTCAAGTGCAAGACAGGGATTGTTAGAAGACCAAAGAACGTATCAAATGGAACAAAAGTATTTGATAGATCATTTCTGTAGAGAAGTCTATATAGAATTTATTATTTCAGCAGTCTTAAGTGGGAAATTACCTATTAAAGACTTTTGGAGCAATACAAAAAAATACCTTAAGCATGACTGGGTTACACCAGGATGGAGTTGGATAGATCCATTAAAAGAAGTAAGAGCCAACCAATTTGCTCTAGAATCTGGTATGGATACTTTGGCCAACATTTGTGGTTCAAGAGGGCTTGATTGGAAGGAAGTCATGAAACAACGTGCCAAAGAAAAAGCTTTTGAAAAAGGCTTATTTCCGCAAGAGAAGGAAGGTGAAGAAGTAAATGGAGAAGAAAAGACCGAATAGTGGGGAAACACAACAAAGAAGTATTCCACTAGCCATTAGACAAGTCAATGAAGAAGAACGCAGGATATCTGTTTCGTTTTCAAGTGAGACACCTGTTAATAGATGGTATGGCCAAGAAATTCTTTGCCATGATGAAGAATGTGTAGATTTTATGCGTTTAAATGAAATGGGTGTATCACTCTTTAATCATGATCGAGATAAGGTCATTGGACGTATTGAAAATGCTATATGTAATGCAACAGAAAAAAGAACGTACTGTGACATTGTTTTTGATGATGATGAAGAGAGTGAAAAGATTTACAAGAAAGTAAGAAGTGGAACATTAAAAGGTGTATCAGTAGGTTATACAGTCTCTTGTTGGGAGGAAGTAAGAGCAGGTGCTACATCTAGTAATGGGCGCTTTATTGGGCCATGTGAAGTTGCAACAAAGTGGCAACCTTATGAAGTATCTATTGTATCTATTCCAGCAGACCCTAGTGTTGGTGTGGGTAGAGAATTAGATGAAATGATGCAACAAAAACAAGTTGAGAATATTGTTCTTTCAAATTTAGAAAGGCAAGTTCAAATAAATAAAAATTACCTATAGGAGAAAGAAAATGGATAAGAAAGAGTTAATTAAACAAAAAACACAAAGACAGCAGTCATTATTAGATGCAGCTAGGAATGGAAATAGAGCATTGGCAGACACAGAACAAGCAGAATTTGATTCCTTACAAAGAGAAATTGAGACCTTGAAAAGAGAAATCGAGGAAGAAGAAAGAGTACAAGGTAGTAATGATGATATTCAAAGAGTATTACAAGCAGAGCGTGAACGTTATGCAGCCATTGCAGAAATTTGTGGTACAGCTAGTCAAAGAGGATTAGAACTTGATATGCAAGATTTTATCAAGAGAGGGTTAAGCATAGAACAAGTAAATGCTGAGGTGCTAAAAAGATTTATGAATATGAATGAACCTATTTCATCAGGACGTTCAGAAGGTCATTTACATGTACATAAAGATGAGACAGATAAAATACGTGATGCAGCATCAGATGCATTACAGATGCGTGCATTTGGTAATGTAGAAAATCCAGCAGAAGGTGCTAGGGAAATGCGTGGCATGAAATTAAGAGATATTGCTGTTGAATGTTTACAGCGTTCAGGCGTAACATATGCATACCGTTTAGATGATGATGAACTTTTACGAAGAGCCTTAAGTCCAGAAAGTCAATTTGCAAGTATCCTTTCTGATACAGTGAATAAATCTATGGCAAGAGGTAACCAGATTGCTCAAACAACCTTTGAACGTTGGACAAGTATTGGAAGCAATCCAGACTTTAAAGGTGCAACACACTATCAAATTTCTGAAGCTGGCGATCTTACAAGAATGAGTGAAACAGGTGAGTTCACATTTGATGAACTGAAAGACCAAGGTGTTAAAAAATCTATTGCAACCTTTGGTAAAAAGTTTGGATTTACACGTCAAGCTATGATTAATGATGATTTAGGCATCTTAACTAAGATTCCTATGCTTTACGTTCAATCAGCTCGACGTGGGATTAATAAGCTTGTTTATCAACAACTTATGAGCAATCCAACTATTTTTGATAACAAGCCTTTATTCCATGCTGATCATGGTAACTTAGGAACAGCAGGGGCATTATCTAATAAGACATTAGCAGAGATGAAAACTCTAATGAAACGTCAAAAAGGTATTGCAGGTAAGCAGGCTTTAAATATTTCACCAAAATTCCTTATTGTACCACCAGAGTTGGAAAATGAAGCACTACAACTCTTAACATCTATGGCATTACCAGGCCAACAAAATGCAGGTGTGAATAATATTTGGAGAAATGCCCTTGAACTCGTTGTAGATGCAGAACTTGAAGCAGATGGAAGTAATTTATTGAATTATTTCTTAGCAGCAGATCCAATGTTATCAGATACCATTGAGGTTACCTATTTAAATGGTGACGATATGCCTAAACTTGAAAGTAGAATGGGCTTTGACTTTTTAGGGATGGAATGGCGAATTTATATGGATTATGGTGTAACCGTTACAGACTTTAAAGGTCTTGCTAAGAATAATGGAGTAGCATTATCATAAAAGGACTTATTAAGAAGTCCTTTTGATATATAAATATAGGAGGTGCCTAAATATGGCTAAAGTAACATTTATTCAAGAAGGGAAGATTATTAATTTTACAGCTCAAAAGGAGATTGCTTATAACGATATTGTACCAATTGGAAATTGTGTAGGCGTTGCAGCAGAAAGTATTCATGCAGGTTCAACCGGAGGGGTAAGGATGACAGGTGTTTATGAAATGCCAGCTGCAGCAGAAACAATGGAGGTAGGAGACACACTTTATTGGGACAATGACAATAACTATGTTACGAAAACAAAAGGTGAACTGACTTGTATAGCAGGAATAGCTGTTTCTAAAAAAGCAGGCTCAGGAGCTGGGACTGTATACTGTAGAATTGGTTAGGAGGAGATAGAAGATGGTAAAACTAACAAATCCACTTAATAGAGATGGCATCCTTTATGAAAAGGGTGCTCTTTTAACCTTATCCTTAAAGGATGAACGAGAACTTATAGCGAATGGTTTGGCAGAGGCTTATCCCTCATTAAAAACAGATGAGAAGTCAGATGATGAGGAGAATAAAGAAGAGTTGTACAAAGAAGGTTGTCAAGTAGATGGACCTAAAGAAGTAGAAGCAGTCCAAACAGATAAAGAAGATCCAGAACCTAAAGAAGTTAAAAAAACTTCAACACGTATAGGTAGAACATCTAAAAAGTAGGTGTGTGATGAATTTTAAAGAAACAATTAATAAAGATTTACAGCATCTGTTTTTTAATACAAATGAATTTGCAGAGCAGCATACTCTTAATGGTATTTCAGTAGAAGTCATTATTGATAATGATAGACTGAAGGAACGCTCAAAAAAAGAATATGATGGTCTATACATTGGTGAATTACTCTTTTTTATTCCAGTAGAAAAGACACCTATCAAACTTAAACAAGACATGCCTCTTGTTTTTGATGGAAAGCAAACCTCTATCTTTTCGTTAAGAGAGGATATGGGAATGTATGAGGTCATTCTTAATCGTAATTCTGGTAGTTAATATGGGAAAAGGTCTTATACAGATTGATACAAGGCAGATAGATTTGCTTTCTGTTGAACTTCAATCATTTCCCAAACAAACACAAACAGCCATATATCATGCTCTTAAAAGAAGTCTTGATCAAACAAAAAATGAGATTGGACGAATTGTACCTAAAGAGTATGCCATTAAAGCAAAAGAAGTAAAGGAATCTTTTGCTGGTGGTGTTAATTATCCAACCAAGTCTAATTTAGAAGCTTCTCTTACATCAAAAGGTAAGAGATTAAGTTTTGCACATTTCCCCTTTACACCTAAGACATCTATAAGAAAAGGGAAGCGTGCAGTAGTTAAAGTAACAATTAAGAAGAGCAGACCTAAAGTTACTTCTAAAGTTGGTTTTACGGCAAGTACAGGTGCTAAAAGTGATGATAAGGTACAATTTAACGTATTTAGACGTTTAGGAAAAGAAAGATTTCCTATTGCACCAATTAGAACATTATCTATTCCTCAAATGATTACTGCTGAAGGAATAGATGAGAAGATACAAAGCTTTGCTCTTGAAAAGTTTGAACAACGTCTTGAGCATGAGACCAACAGAGCTATGGATAGAATACAGAATAAAATAAAAGGAGGCTAACCATGCATACAGTAAGAACATTGGAAATCGTTAAAGATTTTTTAGAACAGCAAGTCTCTCCTAATATTCGTTTACAAAAGGCATCAGATGAAGATGTGCTTCAGTATGAATTAGTGCATCCAAATATTTTTATAGGATGGGTACCTCCACAGGGCTATTTACCGGATGAGTTAGAAAGTAGTATACCATGCTTAGTCGTAGGATTGGATACTGGTGCAGATATACATAAAGAAAGTGAGTTTGATATTAAGATTTCTTTTGCAGTGTATTCGTCAGGAGAACATAAACCAGATGGTTCTTATGTCCCTAATTTTAATGGATACTTAGATTTATTAAATCTTATGGATTTAACCAAGGCGAAACTAAGTCAGCAGATTATTTTAGGTAATAAGCTTAAAATCAGTGATGAGATTAAGTGGGGAATGTACCAAGATCAGCCTTATCCTTATTGGTATGGATATATGACGTTTTCAGTACAAGGAAGTGCTTATCCAAGGGTAGAAGTACAAAAATTATTAAATGAATGAAAGGGTGAAAAATATGTATAAACATGGAGCATTTGCCGAGATTATGGCAACAAAGGATTTTATTCCACCTAAAGATGCTGGAACACTTCCAGTTTACTTTGGAACGCTACCAGCACATCAGAAATTGAATTATGAAGAGCTTGTTAATAAGCCTATTCTTATTAATAGCTTTAAAGAAGCTCAAGAAAAAGTTGGGTACAGTGAGCACTGGGAAGACTTTACACTATGCGAAGCTATCTATGCACACTTTAAAAATAACATTAAACCGATAGGACCTATTATTTTAATAAATGTATTAGATCCTAAAATACATTTATTAAAGGCCAGAACTGCCACACTAAAAAGAGAAACTGTATCAATAACAAATAAAGTAGGCTTTATTTCTACATATAAAGGAATCTTAAAAACCATTTCTATAAATGAAAAAGTAATGGGAGAGGACTATAAAGCTGAGTACACACCAGATGGAGGGCGTATCCGAATTACAGACCTAAAAGGGACATTAGGTTCAAGTGTGGAAGTTACTTTTAATGAAGTAGATCTTTCAAACGTAACAAAAACAGAGATTATTGGAGGAACAAGTTCTGAAGGACACAAAACAGGGATAGATGTTTTAGATCTAGTGTATCAAAACCATAATATGATCCCTACACTTTTATGTGCTCCAAAGTGGAGTAAGATTCCAGAAGTGGATACAGCACTTAAGGCTGCAAGTCAGAAAATTAATGGTCATTGGTATGCTTTTGTAAATAGTGATATTGAATCCAGTACAAGCAATACTATTGATAAGGCTAAAGCAGCTAAAACAGAAGCAGGATTTACAAGTAGTTACGAAGCTCCTTGTTGGCCAATGGCTAAAAATGGAGAAGGTAAGTTATTCCATTTATCCACCTTGGCAACAGTAACTATGCAATGGGTAGATTATGAAAATGGTAATGTGCCTCATGAAACACCATCTAATAAACCTATAGATATTATTGGATTAGTATTAGAAGATGGTACTACTATTGAGTATGACCAGATACAAGCCAATGAGTTGAATAGTAAAGGGATTAGAACAGCAACTTATTGGGGTGGCAGATGGGTACTTTGGGGAGGTCATACAGGAGAGTACGAATATGGTAAAGATATGGACAAGCGTAATATCTTTGATTGTAGTGTACGTATGATTCAGTATATCGCCAATAGTTTTCAAAGTCGCTATGGTATTTTTGTAGATAAACCTATGAATCGAGCCAAAGTTGATACAATCCTAAATGATATGCAGGAATGGTTAGATGCATTAATGGCACAAGGGAAAATCTTACATGGACTAGTAGGCTTTGAAGAAACAAGTAATTCAACTTCAGATATGATTGAGGGAGATTTTACATTTGATATTGAAACCACAACAACCCCTCCTGGAAAAAGTTTAACAGCTAAAATTTGCTATACCAGTAAAGGCTTAAATGTATTATTTGGAGGTGATCAATAATGATGATTGCAGGGAATATCATTGCACATATGTTGTTAGTAGATGGCAAAGAGATTGGAGATCAAGTATCTTGCCAATTACCTTCTATTGAAAAACCAACAAGTGAAATTAAAGGAGCAGGAATACTTGGAAGTATTGATATGCCGATTACAGGTCAGGTTAATAGTATGACTTTAACAATAAATTCACGTTCTATTAATGCAGGTTCAGTAGAACTTGCAAAGCCAGGCGTTCAAAATATTGAATTAAGATTTGTGCAAGATGTAATGCAAAATGATGGTTCAATGATTCCAGCAAGTAGTAAGATTTTTATTACAGGAGTTAACAAGAAATATGATCCAGGTAAAATTGAAAATCAAACTACCATGGATGGAAGTATTGAATTTGAAGTATTAAGATATAGACAAATTATTGATGGTAAAGAAACCTTACTTATTGATAAGCTGAACAATATCTTTAAAATAAACGGAATTGATTACATGGAAAAAGTAAGAGCTGCTCTTTAAAGAGTAGCTTTTTTATTTAAAACTAAAACGAGAAGAGGATTATAAAATGCATAAAGAAATGGTAGAAGTATTAAACACACATGTACTAACACTCAGAAAGCCTATTATGATTAATGGGAATGAAGCTAAGGAACTTACATATGACTTTGAGAATATGACTGCAAGGGACAAATTAAATGCTGGTAGACGTATAAAGGCAGATGGTATCCCGGTATCAGTTGAGGAAATTGATACAGATTACCACATGTACTTATTTGCTGCAGCAGTAGTAAAAGCCAATCCAGAAATGGATATATCAGACGTGCTTAGAATTAGTGCTAAAGATATTCAAAAGGGTGCATCACTTGCAAGAGATTTTTTCTACATCGATTCGGAGGAATAATTGACGACAAGTACCTTCGTAAGCTCATTGCAAAAGTTACCTTAGTCACATCTACATCAGCAGAATATTGCTATAGGCTACCTTTGCAAGAGCTTTTTGAATTCATAGGGGATTTATCAGAAGCCACTATTGAATTAAAGGAGGCGAATAAAGGGAATGGCAAGTAAAAAAGAACTAAAAGCACTGATTACACTTGCAGGTAAAGTTGATCCTAGCCTTCAAGCTTCTTTAATGAAAACAACTAAAAGCACAAAAGGCTTATCAGAGGGATTTAAACAATCTACTAGGTATGTAGCTAAATTTAGTCAACTTGTTAAGGCCAGTTTTCTAGGAGGTGCAATTGCTAGTGGTGTAGTTGCATTGACTAGCAAGGTCGTTGAACTTGGAAAAGAAAGTATTCAACTAGCAAGTGATTTAGTTGAAGTACAAAACGTAGTAGATACGACATTTGCTCAGAATGCATCAAAGATAGATACATGGGCTAAAACGACATTAAATGCCTTTGGTATTACGGAGCTACAAGCCAAACAATGGTCTGGAAGTATGGGGGCCATGCTTAAGAGCAGTAATATAGCTAGCGAAGATATGCTAATCATGTCCACGAACTTGGCGGGATTAGCAGGAGACTTTGCTTCGTTCTATAACTTAGAGCATGACAATGCTTGGCAAAAAATTAGGAGTGGTATAGCAGGTGAAAGTGAACCATTAAAAGAACTGGGTATCAATATGAGTGTTGCTAACCTAGAGGCCTATGCATTGTCGCAAGGAATTAAAAAATCCTTTAGCAATATGTCACAAGCAGAGCAAACACTTTTACGGTATAACTACCTTATGGAAGTTTCAGCGGATGCACAAGGTGACTTTGCTAGAACATCCGATTCTTTTGCCAATCAACAAAAGTTACTTACCAACAATATTAAGCAATTATCAGCTACAATTGCATCAAAAGCATTACCATTTTTAACAAAGCTTTACAAAAAGGCTAATGAATTCGTATCTAATATAGATGTAGATAAGGTTTTTGGATTGTTTAGTAAAGTAAGAGATTTTCTACAGCCTTTAATACCTCATATTGAAAGTTTAGGTGATGTGATTAAGCAAACCTTTAAAGATATCCTCCCTAATCTAGGACAACTAGGGGAAGGATTTAAAAAGTTTATTAGTACAGGCTCAGAGCCTTTATTAAAATTGAATGAAAGTGTAGTCAAACTAGCTGGTGGCTTTTTAAACTTTTTATTACCTATTCTGGTCAAGGTAGGAGATGCTGCTATACCTATCTTTTTAAAAATAAGCGAGGCCTTTGGACCAATTTTGGAGAAAGCAGCGACTATGTTTTCTATATTAGGACCTATTATAGGTGAAGTAGTAGGTGTTATTATTTCAGCGTTTGATGCATTTATGCCTTTAATTCATTATATTTTCCAAGCTTTAGAAGGGTTGATTGATTTTATTACTGGTGCTTTCACAGGTAATTGGCAACTTGCTTGGCAAGGTGTTGTAAATATTTTTGATGGAGTAATGAAGGGGCTTAGAGAAGTCATTGTTGCTCCTATTAATTTCATCATTGAAATTGTAAACCATCTTATAAGTGGATTGAATCAATTATCTATACCGGATTGGGTACCTATAGTAGGAGGAAAATCTTTAGAGTTGCCAATGCTGCCTGCCTTTGCAAGAGGTGGTATTGCAACACAAGCATCTATTTTTGGTGAGGCTGGGCCAGAAATGGCTATCCCTCTTAAACGCACATCAAGATCTTTTGAACTACTGAATCAAACCGCTCAAATATTAGGTATAAATCCAACAAAAGAGCATGTAAACTCTTCGGTAGGTTGTACATTTGATAACTTTGGAGTAAAAGAGCAAACCGTTGTTCAAAAGATAGCTAATATAACTATTCAAGTGATAGGTGAAGTTGCTGAGAGAACACCTATGGACATTAAAGCAAAAGTAAAGGAAGTTTTAGAAGAACTAGAATATGAGGAAGGGGTGATTGCATTTGAATAACTTTGAAATCTATACAACAGTAGATAAAGATACTTTTGATATGATTGCTTTAGATTATTACTTAGATGAATTTAAGGCTCATTTGATTATTCAAGCTAATCCTCAATATGCCTCAATCATTACTTTTAAAGGTGGCATAGAATTGAAGATACCTATCTTAGAAGAAGATAAACCTTCAACTTTACCACCTTGGAAGAGGTGATCGTTATCAAACTTATTTATGAGGGTAAGGATATTACAAATGATGTAAGTATACGTTTGGCTAAGATTATAGATAGAGCTGGTGAGAAACTAGATTCTATAGAACTAGAGGTAAATAATCCTGAAAATGAATGGAGTACATGGAGACCAGAGAAAAATCATCAAGTGATTATAGAAGAAGGTGGTTTTTCTTCTGGTGTCATGTATATTCATAGTATTAAGCAATTAAAAGATACTATGAAAATGATATGTTTACCTATTAAAGAAGAAAGTAAAGAAAAGTATACAAAATCATGGGAAGATGTAACACTCCTGGAACTTTTACATGAAATAGCTAATAAGCATAAGCTAAAACTCAAAACATATAGCTTGACTAATTATAGGTATAGATTTGTGAGTCAGGTAGAGCAATCAGATTTTCTTTTTTTACATCATAGGTGTTTGCTTGAAGGATATGTAATGAAGATTACAGATAATGCCCTTGTTGTGTATGATGAACATTGGATGGAGGAACAAAATCCAACAGTTATACAGAGACAAGAAGTAATAGGTGATTTTGATTATAGAATGTATGCTAGGCAAGTGTACGGAAGTGCTAAGTTAGGAGAATATATTTTTTATTCTCCAGATCATAAAGGCCCAACCTTATTAGTAGATGCCATGGCATCAAGTATAGGTGAAGCTGAACGATTTAGTAAGAATAGTCTAAGAGCAAGTAATAAATATGAAAATAAGATGCAGTTCAGCATTAAGTTTAATCCAGGTATAGCAGCAGGATGTATGGTTGAAACGCAAGGGTTTGGCCTAGCTGATAATCTTTACTATGTTTATATTGTGGAGCAAAATCTTACAAAAGATCAAACTATATTAGTGTTAAGAACAGTTCCAAGGTGGTGACGTTATGAATGTTAAAGGTGAAATAGGTTTTGTGCAAGATGGAAAGGTGAAAGTCTTTATTAAAGAAAAAGCCTTGTATACTAATTTTTTAGATGTAGCTGCGCATATTGGACAGTTACAAGTTAATGATAAAGTAATTGTTGCCTTTTACAACAATAGCTTATCAGAAGGTGCAATTATTGGGAAAGTATAAAGGAGGGCTAGTATGTATCTTGCTATGTTTGGCCCAAAAGGTTTTACAGTAAGTTCAAATAAAGTGATTACATTTGATGATTTTTCTTCAAACTCATCACTTGAAACAGAAAAACAAGAAAGTAAAAATAAAAAGCCTAGCACATATATTAAAGGTGCTGGGCTTGATACATTTAGCGTTAAGGTTAGACTTGACCGTGCATTAGGGGTTTATCCTATGGAGCAAATAGAGGATTGGATGAGTATTAAAGATAAAGCAGAAGCTTATCCTTTTTTATTAAATGGAAAACCTTTTCTAAATACAAAATGGATTTTAAAAAGCATAGGAATTAATGAGACACATATTGATAATACAGGCTATATACTTGCTGCAACCATTACCTTAAATTTTGAGGAATTTGTAAGAGCAGGAAGTGCACAAGCTAGTAAAAAAAATAAGAAAAGCAGTAAGAAAAGCAAAAAAGCAGCAGATACAGCATCTATTTATAATGCGTTAAGCCCTAGTCAAAAGGCGAATATGACACGTACAAGCAATTCACAATCACCAAGTGTTAAGCCAAGTGCAGAAAGGACGTAATGATGAGATATACAATTGAAACATTACAAGTAAGTAGCCTTGATTGGAATGCCAAGGGAGATAAACGCATCTTGCAAAATATCCGTAACTTATTAACTACATGGCGATATGAAGTAGCCTATGACAGAACAAAGGGACTTGATCCTTCTATTTTATATTTACCGAAGGATGATGCTATTGCTTTGTATACAGCTGAAGTATATCGGCTTCTTGAAACGTATCAGCCAGATGTAGAAGTAGTGAGTGTTGATTTAATCAAGATAGATGAGGAAGGTAATATAGATTTTAAGGTGGTGGTAGAACTATGAACTTTGTTAATGTAGATGCACAACAACTTTATGATGATATTATTATACGTTTTCAAAAGGCATTAGGGGATGTTCTTTATCCTGGAGATGAAAGAAGGATCTTTTTAGAGCAAGAGGTTCAAATTATAGTAGCTATTTATAATGCTATTAATGAAAGTGCTAAGCAAAATTTATTAATGTATGCAAGAGGCGCTGTGCTGGATGCTATTGGGCAAGAGTACGATACTAAAAGATTAGAGGCACAAAAGGCAGAGTGCATAGTGAAGTTTACTTTATCCAGTGCTCAGATGAAAACAGTTCATATTCCTAAAGGTACAAGGGTTACACCAGATGGATTACTATTTTTTGAAACTGTAAATGATGCGTATATTATGGCTAGTCAAATGGAAGTAGAAGTTTTAACTTATGGAACAGTTGCAGGAGAAGATCATAACGGTTTTACACCTGGTCAAATTAAAACGTTAGTAGATACAATTCCTTTTATAGGTGCAGTATCTAATACTACGCTTTCAAGTGGAGGCTCATCAGCTGAACTTGATGATAATGGTTTAGAAACATGGAGTGGATATAGAGAGCGTATTCGTTTAGCAGCTTCTAAAATTTCTACAGCTGGCCATGAACTTGGCTATATTTATCATGCCAAATCGGCAGATGCAAATATTGAAGATGTTGTTGTTACATCACCCAACCCAGGAGAAATTCTTATTACTGCATTAATGAAACAAGGAGAACTTCCTAATGAAACGATTTTACAACGGATAAATGATGCTTGTAGTAGTAAAAAGGTACGTCCTATGACAGATAAGGTTTCTACTGCAGCACCTTCAGTAGTAGAGTACGCACTTTCTTTGACTTACTATATAAGCCGTGAACAAGCTCAAAGTGAGAAGCTTATTAAAGATAGAGTCATTGAATCTATAGAAACTTATATTGCTTGGCAAGGCAGTAAGATAGGGCGTGCTATTAATCCAGATTACCTTAAACAACTTGTCTTAAATGCCGGAGCTTATAAAGTAGATATTGTATCACCTACTTATCAAGAATTAACCAAAACACAAGTTGCAAAAGTTACAACTCAGACGGTTACATATGGAGGACTTAAATAATGGAACTTGGTAAAGTAAGCATGCTTTCTCTACAAACAGGAAGTATGAAACATGATCCAACTACTTGTGCTATGAGTAAAGTCTTAAGTGACGTATTTAATGCTATTGATACAGAAAAGAGCTTGATACGTACACAACTTGATACTCTAACAGAAGAGATTTTAGATCTTATAGCTGTTGAAAAAAATATTTTTTGGTATGATTCAAATTCGGATATAGATATAAAAAGAAATATTATTAGAAATTGCAATAAAGTATTTAGGACACTTGGTACTAATTATGCTATAGAGCAAGTTATAGCAGATTATTTTGGAGATGGACAAATAGAAGAATGGTATGAGTATGATGGACAACCTTATCATTTTAGAGTACTTACAACCAATACGAAAGTAACAGGAGAACTTGCAGATCAATTTCATAAAGCAGTAGAAGCAGTAAAAAGGAAAAGTACACGACTTCATGAAGTATTAGTGATCATGAGTGCAAATCTAAATCTTTATTATGGGTTTATTGTACATACCGGTGACAAAATAATCATTAGACAGGAGGGATGAAATGGCTTTTGGAAGTGTAGATTTTACAACAAGAGGAAAGGTGCTGCAATCAAAGGCACAAGTTGGTACGAAACTTAACTTTACTAAGCTTGCCATAGGTGATGGTGAACTAGGGAGTCAATCTATTTTAGAATTGACAGATTTAAAAAGTAAAAAACTAGATATTCCTATATCAAACTTAAAAGTACTTACTGGAGGTATTGCAAGTATAGGTGGTACCTTTACGAATCAGGACATTGACACGGGGTTTTATTGGAGAGAGTTAGGGCTTTATGCAACAGATCCAGACTTAGGAGAAATACTCTATTGCTATGGTAATGCAGGAGCATTAGCTGAATATATTCCCTCTAGTGGTGGTAGTCAAATATTAGAAAAGTTTGTGGCTATTGAAACGATTATAGGAAATGCCATAAATGTGAGTGCCACAATTAATCAAAGTTTAGTATATGCAACTATAGAAGACATTGAGAATCATAATATTAATCCAGTCGCACACTCTGAGTTAATCAATCAAATCAAGAATTTATCTAGTCCATATGTTATACCAGAAGGTTCAGATATTCCTATTCAAGATAGAGTAAAGGGGAAGATGTATTTTAAAGTTACAAGTAGACAAAGTGGTGGAAGTAGCAATGGCATTATAAAAGTAAGCCCTAATATGGGGATTGAAATAAAAGAATAAGGAGTGAACTTTAAATGGCAGAAGTATTAAAAAAAGTAAGAGTACAATTGATAGATGAAAGTACTGGCGAAGTTATTGAAGGAGTAGATGTATTAACGTCAGCAGATTGTGTAACTTTTTCAGATGGAGAAACTTTTCAGCAAAAGTTAAATGCAGGTAAATTAACGGGTCCTAAGGGGGCAACGGGAGCAATAGGTCCACAAGGCCCTACAGGTGCAGCAGGCCCACAAGGTCTAAGAGGAGAAACTGGAGAGCAAGGACCAGCTGGAGTTGCAGGATCTAAAATGCATAATGTTACTGGGACACCAGCTACATCATTAGGTGTAGTAGGAGATTGGGCACTGAATACATCTAATGGAGATGTATTTGAAAAAACAGCATCTACAACTTGGACTAAAAGAGGAAACTTTAAGGGAACAACTGGAGCACAGGGACCAGTGGGAGCAACAGGCCCACAAGGGCCAAGAGGAGAAACAGGACCGCAAGGACCAGCAGGTGCAAAGGGGGCAACAGGACCACAGGGGCCTAAAGGTGATCCAGGTGATGGCATTAAAGTTGGGACAACTACATCCAATGCAGTACCAAGAAAACTATTTTTTAAAGTAATAGAATAGGAGGCATGACATGGCTAAATTAAAAGGAGAACTTCAGGCTGATAATGGAGATGTGCTGCATCCTCATACATCTGCAGATGTTGTATTTATGGATAATGGAACAAGTGCAGAGGAAAAAATTAAAAGTATAGATCAGAAAATAACGGGTATAGATGTTTCAAGCGACGTTAGACGAGTTATCAATGAAAGAGTTAATGCAGATACTTCTAAACCACTTAGCGCTCTAATTAATGAATGGATTACTTCAGCTAAAACAGCTATTTTAGAGACAATAAGTACTTTGGCAACGCATGTTACTAATCAACATACAGCTACTAAAAATCATATAACTTCTAAAGTAGATGCAGCTAGAGATGATATTAAAAGTCATATGGCGAATTCTATGGCAAATCTTAAGATTATTAAGAGTATCCAAAGAGGCGTTTTTGCACCTACAAGTCGTGAGAAAACTGTAACAATTAGCCCAGTTAACATGTCAAAGTCTTTTGTAATTAGTGAAACTGCAATGCATGGTACATCATCAAATTATACAAATACGTGTGTTTTAACCAATAGTACAACGCTAACATTTGCTGGTGGTACAGATTATCAAGTGGCATGGCAAGTTATAGAATTTTATTAGAAAGGGGTAGGTTAGATGTTTAATTATGCACAAATTAATGAACAAGGTTATTGTATCGGTATATCTTCATTAACGAATGAAGTTGTACAAGAAAATATGATTCTTATTGAACAGTATGACAATTTGTATATTAGTAGAAAGTATGATAAGGAATCCAAACAGTGGACTGATGAGTATTTATCTATAATAGATCCGCAGGCAGAATTAACATTACAAGATATCAAAAAGGATACATCGCCAATTAAAGCAACAACTTCATTAACTGCAGATGATACTTTAACAATTATGGAGTATCAAACTGCATTAGATGAGAAATTAAGTAAGATCATTACCCATTTAGGATTATAAAATAATATATTTAAAGGAGACATCACGATGATTGATACAGCACAATACCCAGTACAAGTAAGAGCAAATGCAAGATTAGTAGATGCGGGAAGAAAGAAAGTGGAAAAGTGTCCAGCTGCACAACAAACAGAGATTTGTGTAGTCCTTATTGCTGATTATGAATGGCAGTTAGAAGGAATAGGAGAAAAAGTTATTCCTGAGAAGTACCAAGAAGAAGTCAAAAAGGAACTTGGATTAGTAGAATAAAAGAATGATTTGAGAAAGTAAATAATGTGGCATAAGAGAGCAGCTTAAAGGCTGCATTTTTTGTGCCCTTTTTATATTAGGAAGGAGAAATGATGGAAAATTTAAAATCAAAAGTAGTAGTTCTTTTTACAGCGTTTAATATGCTCTTAACAAATTTCTTTGGTATATTTACTCCATTGCTTTACGTAGTAGCAGGGCTTATGATTGCAGATTTATTTACTAGAGCATATGCGGCAGGAGCTAGAGAAGATGAAAAAGTACAAAGTAAGTTAGTTATTAAAGGGATTTATAGAAAACTCGGCATGGTCATGCTTATATTATTGTCTCTGTTATTAGATTATGGGCTGATTCAGATTGCAAATACACTTGGGATAATGGTTGCTACAAAGGTTATATTTACAGCATTAACATTGGCATGGATATTCGTCAGAGAACTGATAAGTAATTTAGAGAACTTAAGTCATGCAGGTATGGATTTACCACCGTTTATTGTCAAAGCATTAAATATAGCAAAAGATAAAGTAGATAGTATGGGTAATGCTGTAATAGGAGGGGAGAGTAAAGATGAAAATATCTAAAGTAGGTATGAATCTAATTAAAGAATTTGAAGGGTGTCAATTAAAAGCATATAAATGCCCAGCTGGTATTTGGACAATTGGCATTGGACATACAGGAACTATAGACGGTAAGCCAGTATGTGCAGGGATGACTATTACACAAGAAAAAGCAGAGCAGCTATTGAGTGAATGTCTTGAAAAGAGATATGAGCCAGCTGTAAGAAAGTTTACTGGATTAAACCAAAATCAATACGATGCATTAGTAAGTTTTTGTTATAATTTAGGACCGGGTATTTTTAAAGGAAATCTCTTAGGTGCAATTAATGCTAAAGATTGGAATAGTGTAGCTAATCAGATGTTACTTTATAACAAAGCTAGAGTGAATGGTGTATTTACAGAACTAAAAGGATTAACACGTAGGCGTGAAGCTGAAAGAAAACTATTTTTAAAGGAGGCTGAAGAAGTGGTTAAAAAAGTTACAATCAAACTAAATGGTGTAGAAAAGAATGTTGATGCTATAGAAAAAGATGGACATAATTATGTGAAGCTACAAGATCTAAGAGATGGAATGATTGATATTGGGTATGATAGCATGCCTATCATCAAGGTAAAAGTAAAATAATAAAAAATAAAAAGGCCTACTAGAAACTAGTAGGCCTCTCTGTATATAAGATGGTCGCAACTTCTATTATATACAGAGAATGTACTAGTTTGCAAGCTAATTTTATATAGAAGAGAATGAAATATTATCTAATCCTGATAATATTTATGTCATTAAAGGTTGTTATAAATTGAACTATGATAAAATATGTGGTACTATTATGGAACTAAAAAGTTTAACTGACAAAAATTTATTTTTAAATTACATAAAATATATATAATATATACACTAAAAAGTACTATAAAACATAATAAAATAGACATAGGTCATTCAACGTCAATAATTTGAAAAATTAATAGAGAAATGACCTGTTACACCATGTGTAACAGGTCATTCTTATTTGTTTTACATAGAGGCCTATTGATTATAAGAATAGATATAAGTAGGTTGAAGCAGAATATTAGCAGATAGCTAGATATATAGGCAATAGAATTTAGATAGGGAGAAATAGAAAATGAATAAAACATTAATAGTAGAAATTATTAATAAGATACAAGAATATGACACAATAGCTCTTTATAGACACGTTTATCCAGACCCAGATTCATATGGTTCACAAGTTGCTTTAAAAAATATGATAGAAAAAAGTTTCCCGGGAAAAAAAGTGTATTTAATGGGAAAACATGACGAAGACCTTGCTTATATAGGAGTAATGGATGATCCAGAGCAAGTAAGTATTGATGAAAAATGCCTAGCTATTTTATTAGATATAGGTGATGCACATCGTGTAGATGATCAAAGCTTTGCTAAATGTGGCTATGTCATTAAGATAGACCACCATCATCCATTTGGTGAGGAATTTGCTAACCTAGCATGGGTAGATATTAACTATCCAGCAACAAGTTTAATGCTCTTAGACTTATTCTTAGAAAGTGATAATCGTCTTCAAATGGATAAAGTAGCAAGAGAAGCTCTTTATATTGGGATTGTGGCAGATACTGGTCGCTTTGTATACCTAGAGAATCCAACAAATGTATTTAAAAAGATGGAACACCTAACTTATGATTTAAATACAAAGCCACTTTATGCTTCATTCTATAAACGTAAAATGAATGCAGTTAAATTTATGGGATATATCTATAGCAACTTTGAAGTGCGCAAAAATGGTGTAGCAGTACTTAAAATTTCAAAAGAGATTATTGAAGAATATGGTATGGATTACATGGTTGCTGCAAGAATGGTTAATACACTTCAAGATATTGATGGCATTATTAACTGGCATTTCTTTGCTGAAGTTCCCTCTACAGGTAAGATTATGTGTGAGTTCCGTTCAAATGGGCCACGTGTGAATGAAATTGCTGCAAAATACGGCGGTGGTGGTCACTTCTTAGCTGGAGGTGCTACAATAGAGAATTGGGATATTGTAGAGTCTATTATTGCTGACTTTGAAGAAAACTGTGGTGCCTATTTAGGTGAACAAAAATAATAAGAGTAGAAGAGCCGTTTTTAGACGGCTCTTTTTTATATACTTAAAAAGTAGAAGAGTGGATAAAGAATCTAAATTAATAATAAGTGTAATTATACATATACATAATAAATAAAAGTACAAGAAGGTGAAACTATGAATTATGTAATTGGAATAGATGGTGGAGGAACAAAGACGAAGCTAGTACGTTGTACTCTGGATGGCACAGTAATAGATTCATACATGTCAGGCCCCAGTAATATTTTATCAAGTGGATATGGTGTAGTTAGACAATCATTGCATGATGTGATTATAGATGCGGTTATAAACTCAGGAGATTGCTTTGAAGAATGTAGGGCAATGTGCATAGGTATAGCAGGGGCAGCACGTGAAAGTGTTAAAGTACAACTTGAAGCAATAATAAGAGAGACTGGATATAAAGGACCACTTATTATAACTCATGATGCAGAGACTGCACTAATAGGAGGGACCGACGGGGAAGAAGGAATCTTACTTATTGCAGGAACAGGAACTATATGCTATGGAGAAAATAAGGAAGGGAAAACACATAGAGTAGGTGGATGGGGCCATATTATTGGAGATGAAGGTAGTGCTTATAGTATAGGTGTTAAAATTTTAAATGCTATCATGCGAGCATATGATAAAAGAGGACAAGAGACAATTCTTACAGAATTAGTGCTTAAACGATTAGCACTTGAAACTGTAGAGGATATCATTGGTGAAGTTTATAAAGTAGGGGCATCTAAGCAAGATATTGCAGGATACGCTATTTTGATTGAGGAAGCATGTAATAGGGGGGATGAAGTAGCATTAAAAATAATTGATGAAACAATAGATGCTTTAGTAGAGGCAGTAAATACTAATATACATTGCCTAGATTTTGAAAATAAATCAACAAAAGTTATTATCAATGGAAGTGTATTGATCAATAACAAAAGGATTCAAGAAGGATTTTGTAATAAGCTACAGCTACTATACCCTAAAGTAGAAGTAAGTTATATGATTCAAGATGCGGCTTATGGAGCTGCAATAAAAGCAATTAGAACAATATAAGAAGGGAAATAAGATAATGCAAGTAATATTGGGGATTGACCGTATTGATGAAATGATTCATTTATTCCAAGGCAAACGAGTCGGATTAATTACAAATCCTACAGGTGTTAATAGTACCTTAAGAAGCACGATAGATATATTAAATGAAAAAATTAACCTTGTAGCACTTTATTCACCAGAGCATGGCATAAGAGGAGATATACAAGCAGGAGAGAAAGTAGATTCATACATAGATGAAAAGAGTGGTGTAAAAGTCTATACATTATATGGACAGAGTAAAAAGCCTACAAAAGAAATGTTAGATGATATAGATATAATGGCTATTGATATTCAAGATGTTGGATCACGGCTTTATACATATTTATATACGATGGCATATTGTATGCAAAGTTGTAGGGAATATGATAAGCAATTTGTTGTATTTGATCGGCCAAACCCAGTGGGTGGAGAAATAGTAGAAGGAGGATTAATTCAGGAAGGTTTTACTTCATTTGTAGGACTATATCCTATCCCATACAGATATGGGCTTACAATAGGAGAAGCAGCAAAATTCTTTAATAGTGAGTTTAATATCAATTGTAAACTAGAAGTCATAAAAATGCTTGGTTGGCAAAGGAATATGAGTTATGAAGATACGGGACTTACGTGGATATTACCATCCCCCAATATGCCAACTGTAGATACAGCATTTGTATATAATGCAACTTGTATATTTGAAGGGACGAATATTTCAGAAGGAAGAGGAACAACTAAACCTTTTGAATGGGTAGGTGCACCATGGTTAGATGCTTATAAATTAGCCGAGGATATGAATGCAAAGGTATTACCTGGTGTCATCTTTAGGCCAGTTTATTTTACACCAACTTTTTCAAAGCATAATGGAGTGTTATGTAGAGGTGTACAAATACATGTACAAGATAGGTTAGCATTTAAACCAGTCAAAGTAGCCTTACATCTTTTATATGAAATTCAGCATCAAGTACCTGATCAATTTGAATTTTTATCTTCGTATACTACAAATGGAAAGCCAATGATAGATTATAATACCGGTAGTGATTATATAAGAACCCATGAATTTAGCCCAGAGGAAGTATATAGTAGGTGGGAGAAGGAAGCTATAAAGTTTAAAAGGATTAAGATGACTTATCATTTATATTAAAAATAAAAAAATCTTTGACATTTTATTTAAGTAAGCGTATACTAATGTATAATAATATGAAACCTGTGATAAGGAGATAAAACCTTTAGCGCACTTACAGAGAGTTGGGGAGGCTGGGAACCTAACAGAGAGCGGATCGGACAAATGGACCTTTGAGGGCGTAGTGAAAAGCTTAGGCTTAGTAGCATACGACGCGGAGACTCGCGTTAACAAGTCAAGAATGTGATGGCATTCTAGTGAGGTGGGCTTATTTTGTGTAAGCCAAACAAGGTGGTACCGCAGATATAACATCTGTCCTTGAATAAGGATAGGTGTTTTTTTTATTGCCTGAAAGGAGCTGATAGATATGTTATGAACTGAAGATCAGTGGTGTAAGGGCAGAGTATTTAGGAGGGATGATAACCTCAGTTAAATTTAAGTGCTCTCCCTAAACGACACAATCTTGATAAACAGATGTCGTAGTAAACTTATCAAATTGGAAATTAAAAATAGGGAGGATTTAAAAATGAAAAAATTATTAGGTTTAGCATTCGCAGCAATGATGGGATTAAGTGTATTCACAGGATGTAGTGCACAAGATGATAAAATTACAGTAGGAATCGTACAAATTGTAGAGCATACTAGCTTAGACATGATCAGGGAAAGTTTAGTAGCAGAACTTACTACCAAAGGATATGATGAGTCTAAAATTAAAATTGATTATCAAAATGCTCAAGGTGATCAATCAAACTTAAACTCTATTTGTAAAAAGTTTGTAGGAGATAACGTGGATGTAATAGTAGCCATTGCTACACCATCTGCACAAGCAGCAGCTGCAGCAACAAGTGATATTCCGATTGTCTTTTCTGCAGTAACTGACCCACTTGCAGCTAACTTAGTAAGTGATTTAAATAAACCAACAGGAAATATTACAGGAACATCTGACGCTATTCCAGTAGACCAAGTATTTGAACTATGCAAAGAACTTACGCCAGAGGTTAAAACATTTGGATTCTTATATACAGCAAGTGAAGTAAACTCTCAATCAGTTATTGATGAAGCGAAAAAGTATGCCAAGGATTATGGATTTGATTATCAAGAGGTGGCTATTACAAATACATCAGAACTTCAACAAGCTGCATATAGTTTAGCTAATAAAGTAGATGCAATTTATACACCTATTGATAATACAATAGCTTCTGCAATGACAGTACTTTCAGAAGTAGGAAGAGAAAGTAAAATACCAGTCTATGTAGGTGCAGATTCTATGGTTATGGATGGTGCATATGCAACTGTAGGAATTAACTATGAAGTACTTGGACAAAAAACAGCAGATATGGTTGTAGAAGTACTAGAAGGTACACCAATAAGTGATATTCCAGTTGCAACTTTAGATAACTTTGAAAAAGTCATTAATAAAACAACAGCTAACAAAATTGGAGCACCAAATGGCACAGATGGTGCAATCATTGTAGAATAAAACTTTGTGGAGGGAGATTTAAAAATGAGCTTATATACACTTACATCATGTTTAGAACTAGGTCTTTTATATGGTCTTTTAGCACTAGGCATTTATATATCTTATCGTATTTTGAACATTGCAGATTTGACTGTAGATGGTAGTTTTACACTAGGTGCAGCTGTTTCTGTTATGGCAGCAACACTTGGGCATCCTTTCATAGGAATTATTCTAGGTGTTTTAGCAGGTGCTTTAGCAGGTGTTGTAACAGCATTTTTGCAAACAAAACTAAAGGTACAGCCAATTTTAGCAGGTATTTTGACAATGACTGCTCTTTATACGATTAATATTAATGTTATGGGTGGCAAGCCAAACTTAGCACTTGCCAATGTAGAAACCTTATTTAGTAAAGTAAATGGGATATTGGGTAAGCAATGGGGGGGTACAATAGTTGGCCTTATAATAGCAGTATTAGTAGTGTTATTTATTGTAGTATTTCTTCATACACAGGTTGGACTTTCCATTCGTGCTACAGGCGATAACGAAGATATGGTGAGATCTTCTTCCATTAATGTAGATTTTACAAAAACCATAGGTCTTGCAATGGCTAATGCACTTGTAGGATTATCAGGTGCATTAATTGGGCAAAATCAAGGTTTTGCCGATTCAAATATGGGTGTAGGTATGGTAGTAGCAGGTCTTGCTTCTTTGGTAATTGGTGAAATCATATTTGGTACTCTGTTTGAGTTAATCTTTAAGAAACGTACGATTTTGATGCATGTGATAGCAGTTTTACTGGGTTCAGTAGCCTATAGAACGATTATAGCAGTGGCACTTGAGTTTAATTTATCAGCTTCAAGTATGAAGCTCATTTCAGCAATTATTATTACATTAGCTATTTCCTATCCAGTTATAAAAGATAAATTTAACTTTAATAAGAAAAGACGTATGCATCAAGTTGCAAGAAAGGAAGAAGCCAATGTTAACACTCAATCATATCAATAAAACATTTAATCCAGGAACAGTGAATGAAAGAGCAGCTCTTAAAGATATTAGCCTTCATTTAGAACCGGGTGACTTTGTAACAATTATAGGCTCTAATGGAGCAGGAAAGTCTACGTTATTTAATATGATTTCAGGTAATTTCCAAACAGATAGTGGGAGCATTATACTAGATGATATAGACTTAACTTTTATGAAAGAACATAAAAGAGCTAAGTATATAGGAAGACTTTTTCAAGATCCACTTAAAGGAACAGCACCTTCTATGACGATTGAGGAGAATTTAGCACTTGCTTATATGCGTACAGCAGGGCGTAAATTTGGATTTGGGATTAGCAAGCAGGAAAAAGAATTATTTAGAGAAAAATTAGCTAAGCTAGATTTAGGATTAGAAGACCGTATGAAAACAAAAGTAGGTCTCTTATCAGGGGGACAAAGGCAAGCTGTAACGTTAATGATGAGTACCCTCGTTACACCTAAAGTATTACTTTTAGATGAGCATACAGCAGCTCTTGACCCAGGTACAGCAGATAAGGTATTAGCTATTACACAAGAGGTTGTAAAGAAGGATCATATTACGACGATGATGATCACTCATAATATTCAATCAGCTCTAGATCTTGGGAATCGTACGATTATGATGGATGATGGGCGTATTATATTAGATATTAAAGGAAAAGAAAGAGAAGGTATGACTGTGCAAGACCTTCTTGAACGCTTCAAGAAAGAAAGCCATAAAGTACTTGATAATGATCGTATACTACTTACTAAATAGATACACTTATAAATAATATCTTTAGTATTGGATAAAATGGACAAATTGTGAATAAATGAGAGGGATATGTAACATTTTGATTACATATCTCTTTTTTATTATGAAAGAAGAAAGACTTAGCATACAATATTAATGGATTAGGAAGGAATGAGAGTAGAAAGGAAATTACCATGAAGAAGCAGCTAATCATACTATTAAGCTTAGGAATTTTATTAGGAAGTAGTGGTTATATAGTCCACATGCAAGCACACTCAGATAATGAACAAGCAATTCCTATAGAGAAACCGATATTACAAGAAGAAATTATAGGTCAAGCCAGTGATAATATACATATAAAGCAAGAAGAAGCACAACAAGCAGACGATGAAGAAAAAGGATGGAAGTTAGGATTTCCAGAGAAAATATTTGGTTTAGAAACCAATGGAGTTACTTATCAAGGAGGAGAAGAGGTTAAAGCGGATCTAGATGGTGATGGTGTACTAGAAAGTCTACAGTATAAAGTCAGAGAACAGCAAAATGATTTTGGGGCAAATAATGAAGAGGTTACGAATGTAGAAGAGTGTATGAAATTTTTTATTAATGGTAAAGAAAGATTAACTGCAGAGAATGCAGAAGGAGAACTACTACTAGAAGCACCTTCTAAAGAGTTTATTATTGTAGATATTGATGAAAAAGATGATTATAAAGAAATCGGATTTATAGATGAAGGACCGAGTGCAGATTACACAACTACCTATTTTAGATATGACCATGGTAAACTGATTTATTTGGGGATGACTTATGATGATCGTAATGGTGTTTTAGGCGATGGCAAAATTATTTCAAGTGAGCGAGCAAGTATTCTACAAACTTGGTGGATTGATAAGGTTTATGAATTGAAAAATAATATATTACAGGAAGTACCACAAGAATTATATGAAACAGATTTTGTAGTAGGCTTACTTAGAGAAGTACCTATCTATCAAGAGAAAGATGAGATGAGTGAAACTTTTACTGTAAAAGAAGGAGAGAAGATTCGTTTACTTGGAACAGATAATATAAGCTGGATAGCTATTGAAACACAGGACGGGAGAAAGGGCTGGATAAAAATAGATGAATACAGTACAATACATTCAGTAGGCCTAGATGCATTAGAAGTGTTTGAAGGACTATGTTATGCAGGATAAAAAGATTGACAATAAAGGATGTATTATTCTATAATGTTAGCATCCTAACAATATGAGGTGATCCTTTGAAGAAGGAAAAACATATTGGATTTGAAGTAAAGACTCTTTCAAATCTGATAAAGAGATGCTTTGAAGAAAAGTTACGGGTAAAAAACCTTGATAGCTTAACAGGAATGCAAGGATGGATTATTGCCTATATTCATAGACAAGACAATGAAGAAGGCAAAGAAATATTTCAAAGGGATATAGAAAAAGAATTCAAGATTCGTCGTTCAACAGCTACTGGTGTATTGCAAGTCATGGAGCGAGATGAACTTATTATTCGTGAGGCAGTTGACTATGATGCTAGATTGAAGCGTATTAAGTTAACACCTAAAGCAATTAAAGGGCAGGAGATGGTTCTTGAGAATATCAAAGAAATTGAAAGCCAATTAATGAGAGGGTTAACACAAGAAGAAATTGAAACCTTTTTTTATTTGATTGATAAAATTAAAGTTAATGTAAACTAGGAGGAGTGGTGTAAACGTAGAAGTTTACCCTCTCCTTAAAAAATGAATAAATTGTTAGGGAACTTACAATACGGAAGCTAACAATCTACTGGAGATTGATTAACTTATAAAACATAAAAGGAGGCATAAACATGATTAAGCAATTGCTAAAGTGTGTAGGAGAATACAAAAAAGATTCTTTGCTTGCACCATTTTTCATTATTTTTGAAGTTATAATGGAGGTTATTATACCTTTACTTATGGCAAATATGATTGACTTTGGGATTAATCAAGGTGCTATGAATGTTATTTTGAAATATGGTCTAGCCCTTGTTTTTTCTACACTTATTTCATTACTTTTTGGTGTGTTATCAGGACATTTTGCAGCCTGTGCTTCAGCTGGGTTTGCAAAAAATGTAAGAAAAAAAATGTACCATCGTATACAGGATTTTTCATTTTATAATATTGATAAATTCTCTACAGCAAGTCTGGTAACACGTTTAACAACAGACGTAACCAATGTACAAAATGCCTATCAAATGATTATTAGGGTAGCAGTACGCGGCCCTATTATGCTAATCTTTTCATTATTTATGGCATTTAGCATTAATCCAACTTTATCTCTTATATTCTTAGGAGCCATTCCATTCTTAGGATTTGGTTTATATTTAATTATCCGTAATGCGCATCCAATCTTTGAAAGAGTATTTAAAACATATGATAAGCTAAACAATGTTGTACAAGAAAATTTAAGGGGTATCCGTGTTGTTAAAGCTTTTGTAAGAGAAAACGAAGAAATACATAAGTTTGATAAGGTATCAGAAAGTATTTATAAAGACTTTACAAAAGCTGAGAGAATCCTTGCATTTAATAGCCCACTAATGCAATTTACAATGTATACAAGTCTATTACTTATATCTTGGTTCGGGGCAAAAATGATCGTAGGATCATCTATGACAACAGGACAATTAGTCAGTCTTACAGCTTATACCTCACAAATTTTGATGAGCTTAATGATGCTTTCTATGGTATTGGTTATGATTACATTATCACGTGCATCAGCAGAACGTATTGTAGAAGTTATTGAAGAAGAAAGTGATATTAAAAACTGTCCTTCTCCAAAAACTGAGGTAAAGAATGGAGAAATCATCTTTGAAAATGTAGGATTTAGTTATGCAAAGGATAAAGACCATCTCTGTCTTAAAAATGTAAATTTACATATCAAAAGTGGTCAGACTATAGGCGTTATAGGTGGAACAGGAAGTTCTAAAACAAGTCTGATTCAACTTATTCCAAGATTATATGATGTAACGCTAGGATCTGTACGTGTAGGTGGTATAGATGTTAGAGAATATGATATGAAAGTACTAAGAGACGAAGTAGCGATGGTACTTCAAAAGAACGTCTTATTCTCAGGTACGATTAAAGAGAATTTAAGATGGGGAAATAAAGAAGCAACTGATGAAGAAATGATACGTGTATGTAAGTTAGCACAAGCTCATGATTTTATTGAAAGCTTTCCAAATGGGTATGAAACTTATATTGAGCAAGGTGGAAATAACGTATCAGGAGGGCAAAAACAACGTCTTTGTATAGCACGTGCTTTACTTAAAAAACCAAAAATAATTATTTTAGATGATTCAACAAGTGCAGTAGATACAAAAACAGATGCTTTAATCCGTAAAGCTTTTAAAGAAGAGATTCCAGATACAACAAAGATTATTATTGCTCAGCGTGTAGCTTCTATTAGTGAAGCAGATCAAATTATTGTTCTAGATGAGGGACATATTGATGCGGTTGGTACACATGATGAGTTATTAAAAACAAATGAAATTTATCAGCAAGTTTATTACTCACAAGTAAAGGGGGAAAATAAAGATGAAGCCTAATAATGCAAGAGATATAAAAGGAAGTCCTCCTCCATTTCCAGGAAAACCTAAAGCAAATAAAAAGACTATTAAAAGGTTACTAGGTTATGTATCAGGTTCTCATAAGTTAGAACTAGCTGTTATTATTGTCTGTATTTTAGTTAGTGCTTTTGCAGGTGTTGCAGGATCTGTATTTATAGGGACTTTAATTGATGATTACATTACACCACTTGTAGGTATAGCAAATCCATCCTTTATGCCGCTGTTTAGAATGATTATGATTATGGCAGTTGTTTATATAGTAGGTGTATTCTCTACATGGTTTTATAATTTCTTAATGGTAGGGATTGCACAAGGTGTGCTTAAGAAAATTCGTGATGAACTTTTTGCACATATGCAAAGGTTACCAATTAAATATTTTGATACTCATTCTAATGGAGATATCATGAGCCGTTATACCAATGATACAGATACATTAAGACAAATGATTGCACAAAGTTTACCACAACTTTTTTCTTCTGTTGTAAGTATTGTATTTGTATTTGTAGCGATGGTTACAACAAGCATTTATCTTACAATTATTGTTATTTTATCACTTATCCTTATGCTTTATTGTACAGGTAAGATTGCAGGGAAAAGTGGACATTATTTCTTAAAACAACAAGAGTCTATTGGTAAAACAAATGGATTTATTGAAGAAATGATCGAAGGGCAAAAAGTTGTAAAAGTTTTTTGTCATGAGGAAGAAGCAAAAATAGATTTTGATAAACTTAATGATGAGCTTTGTGAGAATGCTACGCAGGCTAATAGATTTGCTAATATATTAATGCCTATTATGGGGAATATGGGACATTTACAATATGTATTACTAGCTATTGTAGGTGGAGCCTTTGCTGTAACAGGATTTGGTGGAGTGACACTTGGAGCTATTGCAAGTTTCCTTCAACTTAGCAAATCCTTTACTATGCCTATTAGCCAAGTATCACAACAACTAAACTCTGTAATTATGGCATTAGCAGGGGCAGAGCGTATTTTTGACTTAATGGATGAAACAGTTGAAGAAGACCAAGGATACGTTACACTTGTAAATGCAAAAGAAGAAGATGGTGAGCTTAGAGAATGCAAAGAAAGAACAGGTATCTGGGCTTGGAAACATCCTCATGAAGATGGAACAGTAACCTATACACAAGTAATGGGAGATGTACGATTCTTTGATGTAGATTTTGGCTACAATGAAGAAAAGATTGTATTACACAATGTAACTCTTTATGCTAAACCAGGTCAAAAAATTGCCTTTGTAGGTGCAACAGGAGCGGGGAAAACAACAATCACTAACTTAATCAATCGTTTTTATGATCTTGCAGATGGAAAAATTCGTTACGATGGTATCAATATTAATAAGATTAAAAAGGATGATTTAAGGAGATCACTCGGAATTGTTCTACAAGATACACATTTATTTACTGGCACAGTGCTTGAGAATATCCGTTATGGGAAGCTAGATGCAACGGATGAAGAAATCTATGCAGCAGCAAAACGTGCCAATGCACATGCCTTTATTTCCATGTTACCACAAGGATATCATACTGTTTTAGAAGGAGATGGATCAGGCCTTTCACAAGGACAAAGACAGTTACTTGCTATTGCAAGAGCTGCTGTAGCGGATCCACCAGTTATGATTTTGGATGAAGCAACTTCTAGTATTGATACACGTACAGAAGCTATTGTTCAAAAAGGTATGGATGCCTTAATGCACGGTAGAACCGTATTTGTTATTGCCCATCGTCTCTCTACTGTTCAAAATGCAGATAGTATTATGGTACTTGAGCAAGGTCATATTATTGAACGTGGGACACATGAAGAACTGATTGAACAACGTGGTAAGTATTATCAGCTTTATACAGGTGCTTTTGAACTTAGCTAAGAGAAATACATTTCTTTAAAAAGAATAGAGCTATTGCATAAATGTAATAGCTCTATTCTTTTTAAGTTATAATTTCAATTGAGAATGATAGTTGTATCTGTTTTGTCTAAAAATGTTTACAAATAAAAGAATTAAACATATAATCTAATAAAATATTTATTTTCTATTGAGAATGGAGTGGCAATAATGAATGTTTATGAAGAAGCAAAAAAAGTTTCGATTGTAACGATTATACTTAATGTTGTACTAGGAGTATTTAAAGTGATTGCTGGGGTATTAGGTCATAGTACAGCTATGATTGCAGATGGTATGCATACTGCATCAGATGTTGTAACAACTGTTATGGTGATTATAGGAGTGAAAGTTTCTAATAAGGGAGCAGATGACAAGCATCCTTATGGGCATGAACGATTTGAACCTGTATTTGGGAAATTAATTAGTTTATTTTTAGCTTTTACTGGTGTTATGATTGGATATGAAGGGATTATGGCTCTTGTTAAAGGTGAATTTACAAAACCAGCACCTATTGCACTTGTGGCAGCAGTTGCATCTATTATAGTAAAAGAAGGCATGTATTGGTATACATTACGTACAGCTAAAAAAATTAAGAGTGTATCTATGGAGGCAGATGCATGGCATCATCGTACAGATGCATTTTCTTCAATAGGAACATTTATTGGAATTTTAGGTGCATCCCTTGGATGGACATTTTTAGATCCATTAACAGCTGTCATAGTAAGCATATTTATTATCAAAGTAGGAATAGACTTATTTATGCAGGCAACTAATCAATTAGTAGATGAGGCCGCACCAGAGAGCGTTATTCAAAAAATTGAAGAACTTACTTATTCCATACAAGGTGTAAAAGGGATTCATGATCTTAAAACACGAGTAGCTGGAAATAAAATTTATGCAGACTTAGAGATTTTGGTAGAAAAAAAAGCAAGTGTTGAAGAGGGACATCATATTGCAACACGAGTACATGACTTATTAGAAAAGGATATAGAAGAATTGAAACATTGTATGGTACACGTAGAGCCTTACTAGAAATCTAGATAAAAGGGTGATGATATGGGGATTGTATTACGACAGGTATCAAAGGTTTATAAAACAGGAGAAGTAGAGACAAGTGCACTTAAAGATATCGACTTGACTATTAAAGAAGGGGAAGTGCTTATTGTCTTAGGACCAAGTGGAAGTGGTAAGAGTACACTACTTAATGTAATGAGTGGGCTAGATACACCAAGTGCTGGGGAAATGTACTACAATGATTTAGCTATACATAAGTTAGATCAAAGAGGACTAACTAAATTTAGAAGAAAATACTTAGGGTTTATTTTTCAGCAATATAATTTACTTCAGAACTTAAGTGTAAAAGAAAATATAGAAATGGGGGCAGCATTAAGCGATCATCCATTATCTATTGATGAAGTAATGGATGCGGTAGGTTTAACAGATAAGGCAAAAAAATATCCTTCTCAACTTTCAGGTGGAGAGCAACAAAGGGTTGCTATTGCGCGTAGTGTTGTGAAGAATCCAGCAGTACTCTTTTGTGACGAACCTACAGGAGCATTGGATGAAAAGACAGCTTGCCAAGTATTAGAGCTACTTGAAAAAATGAATGATTTATACCATACGACTATCGTTATTATTACGCATAATCCGAGTATTGCCTTAATGGGAGATCGAGTCATCAAAATGAATTCAGGGATTATTCACACTGTTTATGAAAACGTGGATAAGAAAAGAGTGGGTGAGATTAAGTGGGGATAAAATATTTATGCCTTAATACCCTCAGAACCTTTTGGAAAAAGAAGACTCAACTACTGTGTATAGGGATTATTATTATGTTGAGTTCTTTGCTCTATACAATGATGTATTATACGATGGATAGCATGACTTTAGGAATAGAAAAGTTAGCAAAAGTTTGTAATCAGGAAGATTTCTCTGTGGAAGTAATCAATGCTGTTTTGCCAAGTGAGCTGGGGCAGATCCCTAAAGAACATCAATTAGAGTATGCTTCCTATAAGTTAACAGACCTAAAGCGTATAGATTATAAATGCTATGAAGGCATATTAAAGACTAGGATTAAAGCGTTTAATAAAGTATATCCAGATTATAATTTAGAGGTTAGATCGTACAAGGACATAGATTTTGTTCATGATAGAGCGAGTCATACTATTCGCGTTTTTAAAGATGGGCGAGACATTAATAAAACTTACTTAGTAAGTGGGCGTATGCCCCATACAGCTAATGAAATAGTCGTAAATCAAATTTATGGTGAGAAGAATGGCATGCAATTTGGAGACACACTTACCCTTGGTGGAAAACCGTATACATTGACTGGATATGTATTATTTTCCGATATGAATCTTCCAATGTTAGGAAATGATTTTATCATTGATAATAGTAAAATTACTATAGGTACGCTCAAGGATAGTGTCTACCATAACTTAAAAGGTGAAGAATATTTTTATTTAGCTGGAAAAGCGACAAAGCAAGGCAAAATGGAAAACTTCAAGCAAGAAGTTGAAGATGATTATAAGTCTCATGATACCTTAGGGTTTATTACAAGTATTGTAGCAACTGAAAATCAAATGCGTAGTGGTGCAATATACGAAGAACTTAGAACAGGTAAGGCAGCAACCCTTGGAATAAGCATTATTATTGCAGGGATTGCCGTTATGATAGTAGGTATTTTGGTATCTAAGATTCTTAGAAGTGAAAAGACACAAATAGGTGTATTGAAAGCATTAGGATATGAACCATGGGAGATTGCCATACCTTATATATTACTCCTCTTAGTAATTGGTGTACCTATGCTTGTTATAGGGTATATGACGGGACTATATGCTGCAGATCCTATGAAAGATTTTTATTTAGAATTTTATTTGCTTCTTAATGAGGCGATTACAACTAACAGCTATGTTTTTATAACAGCAGTATTAGTGCCATTAGCTTTTATTTTGGGGCTATCTTTCTTTATGATTTGGCGGATGCTCAGTAAAGAAACAATCAAATTGCTTAAAGTTGGGGAAAATGAAAAGATAACTAAACTTGGAAAGATGATAGGAAAGATTCTTTCACGTACAAAAGCTGAAACAAAATTTAAGTATACTTTTATCTTTAAAAATACAGGTAAGTTTATTGTATTTTTCTGGGGAATTACATTTTCGTCTATGTTGATTTTACTAGGATTTATGATGAGCGGTATGTTTGATAAGATGACCGTTGAATATTATCAAAATGTAGGTTATCAATATGAAGGTTATTTAGATTACTCCAAGCCTAAACCTAAAGTAAAGGCAGGGCAAGAAAAGTTTTTGACAGCAAGTAATATTTTCTATGAAGATGAACCTATTACTGCAAAAGGATTAGAATCAGACAATCAATTACATAAACTAGTAGATAAAAAAGGACAGGAGATTACCCACTTATTAGACGAAGGCTTTATTGTGAATCAAAGCTTTGCAATTTCATATGGCATTAAAAAAGGGGATCAGCTTGTACTTAAGATAGAGGATAGAGTGTATCAGCATGAAGTAGTAGGGATTGCTACAACTTATGGAGAAAACACAGTGTATTGTGAGATAGAAGATTTAAGTTTAGTCTTATCAAAAAATAAATCCAAGAAACTTTATACAGGTATTTATAGTGAAGAATCGCTAGATGAAAAAATGTTTATGACTGTAGTCAGCAAAGGAACGTTAATGGAACAAACAGAGCTTATGCAAGGATTTATTAAATTAGCTATGTATGCTATGTTTGGTTCAGCAATTATGATGTCAGCTTTAATTTTATACGTACTGACAACTTTGACTGTTGAAGATAACTATTACAATATCTCATTATTAAAAGTAATGGGCTACAATCAAAGAGAAGTTAACCGTATGATTTTAAATAGTTATTTGATTTATGCGATTATAACTTATGCTATTAGTATCCCAATAACGTGGTTGCTTGTAAAAGTAATGGTGATTTATTTTAGTAGTGCTTTTGATTTTGTAATGCCATTAGAACTAGAAGGATGGCACATTATTGTAGGGTTTGGAATTATTCTTATCATATTCTTAATGGGGACATATGCAGCTAAACGTCATATTGACAAAGTATCACTTCAAGAAGTACTTAAGGCTTATAGAGAATAAAGTAAGGTGATTACTAAATAGTAAGGGGGTAAGGCTATGGGATGTAAGAAGGTTAAACTGGGTATTGGAATAGTGACATTATGCTTAGGGAGTATGATGTTTGCAGGATGTGAGAAGGCAGAAACACCAGTAGAAGATGTCATTGTACCTGAAACAAAGATAGAAATTGAAGGCGTAGTAGCTGTAGAAGACAAGATGGAGTTTAATATAGAGTTTCCAGCGACGATTACCAATGTACATGTAAAAGATGGTGAAAAAGTAAAAGTAGGGGATATACTTGCTACTTTAGATTTAGAAGATTACAAGAATCAAATTGCACAAAAGGAAAATGAAATAAAACTTTATGAGATAGAGTTGCAAGAGCTAGGTGAAGTTCTTTATCCTCAAAATGCCTATATTACACAAATCTCAAATAATATTAAAGAGAAACAAGCACAGTTAGAACAAGGAACAGACCAAGATGTTAAGAAGCTAGAAAACAATTTAGAGATTGCAAAACAAAACTATGATAAAGGCCTAAAGGATTACAATACATTAGAAGAATTATTAGAAGTTCAAGCTGTTTCACAAGAAGAGGTGACAAAGGCTAAACTAGCTCTTCAAGAGGCGAGTAAACAGATAGAAAATCTAGAACTAAGTATAGAACAAACGAAGCAAAGTAAAAAATTAGAGATTGAAAGTCTAAAGGCAGAGTTAGGAAATTTAACGACCCAAGTGAATAATGGAAAGAAGCAAAGTGCAACAGGTACAGATAAACTTCGGATTCAAATGGAAACTGCGACTTTGCAATTAGAAAGTATGAAAAGTAAATTAGATAGGGAATATCTTCAAGAGAATCAGATTATTGCTCCTGGTGATGGGTTGATTATCTATAATATTAATTGTCAAAAGGGAAGTAAGGTAGAGACAATTATTGGATCGTTAATGGAAGGGTTAGATGAGAAGAGCCTTGTTATAGAAGCTAATCTACCGGAAGAATATAATGGAGACTTGCAACTGGAAGATACAGTAGAGGTATTACCCTATACGGATCAAGGGACAACTTTAAAAGGAACAGTCGTAAGAAAGGCTGAACATGCTACAGAAAGCTATGGTGAAACAGTAATTAAAACCATTATTAAAGTAGAGGATAAGGAAGGATTACTAACTATTGGAGGAAATGTAGATATTCAATTTTAAAATATAAGATTTTTTATTTTGTAAGCACAAAATGGTAATAAATGTAATATATTATAATTGTAGATGCTTACAAGGAGTGAAAAACATGAAAAATTGTATGTTAGATAGTTCTAATCTTCAATGGATTATTCTTATCGTAGTTGCCTCTTTATTTATCTTAAATTGTGCAGGTGAAGAAAAGGCAGAAGATATTTCAAGTATCCTCATCGTAGCTGGATTTATTTTAGCATTCTTATCAAAAGATAGAATTTGCTAAGAATGTATTTAATTTGAGATATAACTTTTAGTTAATAACTTATAAATAGAAAGGAGCTGTTGCATAGAAAAATGTAACAGCTCCTTAATGCTTGTGGACTTTTTAAAAATGGGTAGATTTTATATGAGGTATGAGAGCATATACATATTGGCAATAATGCTATCAATGAGTATGAAATTGATATAATATATAAGAAGATTATTGATAGAAGTAATGGAAGTACAAAGGAAGGAAAGAACTTGTGAAGCATATTATTAAAAGTCTAATAAAAATAGTGGGTGTGAGTATAATGATTATTTTAGTGATTATAATTGCATTGTGGATAGATATACGCTATATAGAACCTAATATTCTTATAGAGAAAAAATTAGAAATAGGTAAAGGGAATATGGGAGAAAAACTAAAGATTGTACACTTTACAGATACACACTTAGGACCTAGTTATACCCTTGAAGAACTTAAAAAATTAGTAGAAAAGACTAATAAACAAAATCCAGACCTTGTAGTATTTACAGGTGACTTGATGGATCATCCAGGCCAATATCCTTACAAGGAAGAAATTGGAAAGGTACTTTCAGGTATTCAGAGTACATATGGTAAATATGCAGTATGGGGCAATCATGACCATGGAGGAGCAGGGGTAAGGTACTACGAAGATATTATGGAAGCAGCAGGTTTTACATTACTACAAAATGAAAGTAAAGCGGTTTATACGGAGGCAGGTCATAAAATTAATGTGATTGGGATAGATGATGCATTGCTTGGAAAAGTAGATATACAAGGGGCGTGCAAAGGTATAAAGGAAGAGGCATATAATATATTTTTAATGCATGAACCAGACTTGGTAGAACGTGTAAGTGCCAATAACTATGATTTAGTATTAGCAGGGCATAGCCATGGTGGACAAATACAAATTCCATTTATAGGGCCTATTTATACACCAGGGCTTGCTGAAATTTATACTCATGGTTTATATGAATTAGAAGATGAGAAGTATTTGTATGTGAATAGTGGTGTAGGTACGACTAAAATGGAAATACGATTTTGGAACCCACCTCAAATAGCTGTACTGAATATAAAGTTACCAACTGTTTCAGAGGATATCCAATAAAATTAATGACCACAAGGAAGATGCTGATTGCTCCAGGCCATCATATTTGCCATAATAGGAAGTAATTTTATACCAGCTTCACTTAAATAATAAGTAGACTCTACGGAGTTATTACTAACCTTTTTATCATTTATAACAATACCTTGGTCAATTAAAACATCCAGTTGTTGGATTAACATTTTTTTTGTACAGCCATCTATAGCTCTTTGAAGTTCTCCAAAGCGCATTTTATTATCTTGTAATTTCCAGATAATAATAGCAATCCATTTTTTGCCTAATATATTAGAGAGTGCTTCTACGGGACAACTGTAGATTATTTCATCTATATTATACATCTATATTATACCTCCTTGATAGATCTTAATTTTAAAAGCGTAGATTACTCTACGCTTTTTTGTCTATAGTATTTGTCTATTTTTAGTTTAATAATATAACTTCTTTTTGTCTATATAACAATAATAAATTTTTTCATCTGTTTCTATACTTAAAGAATCCTCTAAAAGAATAACTTCATTAATATTTTTATCTTCAACTTCGCAGACTGTATAACCATTAGAATCTCCAAAGCTTAAGCAAGATTTATCAACTTTTGGTTCATATCTAAATTTTATTTTAGCACTACTAATTTCAACGTCATAATTATCATGCTTGTGTTTAATAATTACATCAGTATATTCTTTGCTAGTAATAATTTCTTTAATTTTATAAGTAAGTTTATTTGTCATATTTATCACCTTAGAGTTTTAAGTTTATTCTAAAGTAAGTATAATTTTGTGCGTATGATGAGGCAATTAGGTACTTTTTTGTAACCACTAGACTAATAAGAGTAGCCTTTAATGACTTCTTCTAATATAGCTATACCTTCTACAATTTCTTTTGCATCACAAGGTGCAAAACTTAAACGTATAAAACTATCTCTTTGCTTGTGTGTATTAGGATAAAAAATTGTACTTGGTAAGATAAGAAGGCCTTTATCCAAACAAAGTTCATAGAGTTTGTAAGCGGAAATATTCTTGGAGAGCTTGAGCCAGAAGCAAAGCCCGCCATTAGGTTCAGTATAAGTAATATTATAAACTTTTAATTTATTAAGCTGGCTAAGCATAAGTTCATACTTACTAGTGTAGATGGCTTTCATATAGCTTAAGTGTTCTTCCCATTTATTGGTTCTAAAGAATAAATCAAGGCTACGATGAATGAGACCAGAAGCAGCAATATCCGTCATTTGTTTTGTTCTGGTAAAATGATCTAAAAGATTATCAGGGATAACTAGAAATCCTATACGTAATCCAGGCATAAGAAGTTTAGAAAAACTTTTAATATAGATAACACAATTAAATGTATCTAAGGATTTTAAACTATAGGTAGATTTATCTTTGTAGCTCAGTTCAGACATAGAATCATCTTCGACTAAGTAGAAATCATACTTTTGGGCCAGCTGTAGGAGTGCCTTAAGGGTTTGTTGGGTATAACATAGAGTAGTAGGATTTTGAAACTTAGTCATCACATAAACAAGTTTAGGTTTACAGATATTAATACGCTTTTCAAGTGCAATAAGATCAATGCCTTCTGAAGTAAGTTCTACAGGTACAATGCGTGCACCACGAGATTTAAATGCATCGGTAGCACCGTTATAAGTAGGTGTTTCCGTAATAACATAATCACCAGCATTTAAGCAACTTTTGGAGATAATATCAATTCCTTGTTGAGCACCTGATACAATTTGGATAGATTCAGGCGTTGTAAGGATATGATGTTCTTTTTGCAAGTATTCAACGAGAACTTCACGAAGGGGCATAAAACCATTAGTTTCTTGATAGCCAAAAGCAAAGCCTTTATCGCGGTCAAGAACTTGATTGAGACAAGCTTTAAAAGAATCTGTGGGAAAGATACCCGGGTGAGGAGATGCACTAGAGAAGTTAATAGAAGCTTTTGCAGCTTTTGGGTTAGGGGTAGTCATTAAACTAATTTCTGATGTATTAGGTTTTGAAACATAGAAGCCACTGCCCTTTTTGGAGATCACATAACCCGAAGACTCTAGTTGCTTATAAGCATTAATTACCGTTACATTATTAACTTGTAAAGTTTTTGCCAGTGTTCGAATAGCTGGGAGACGATAGTTAGTAGGGAGTTGTTCACTTAGTATAGCTTGTTTAATTTGGTTAAAAAGTTGTAAATATAGGGGCTCATTACTTGTATTATCTAATTGTATGGATACAAAATTCATTTTCTATCCTCCTGTTGTGAGAAAATATTGACTAGAGATTAAAATGTATGGCAGAATATTGCCATACATAAGGCTAAAGTGTTTCGATACAATTTAATATGCTTTTATTATAAAGAAGAATAGTTTTGCTGTAAAGCAAAGAAGAAAATAAGGAGGGCAAAGTGAGAAAAATACCACGTGTTGCGGCGATACAAGATTTATCATGTTTTGGAAGATGTTCATTAAGTGTCATTATTCCCATATTATCAAAAATGGGCGTTCAAGTTTGTCCTGTACCAACAGCAGTATTTAGTACACATACTGGAGGGTTTGGTACACCGAAGATGACAGATTTAACTGGAATGATGCATGGTTTAACAGAGCATTGGAAAGAAGTAGGCGTAGAACTAGACTGTATTTATAGCGGATTTTTAAGTAATGCTATACAAATTGAAGAAGTATTGTACTTTTTTGAGAACTTTAAAGGAGAAGATACGCTTATAGTTGTAGATCCAGTTATGGGAGATTACGGCAAGCTATATAAAACTTATAATGAGATGATGCAACAAAAGATGAAGCATTTGGTTGAAAAAGCAGATGTTATTACACCAAATTGGACAGAAGCTTCTTTCTTACTACATAGACCATATAACATGGAGCCTATTAATAAGGAGGAGATCAAAAGTATGATGAAAGCACTTGCAAAGCTAGGACCAAAACAAATTGTACTTAAAGGTGTACCTTATGAAAATGGGCAGAAAGTAAATGTGATTTATGATAAGCAAACAGAGTTGTTTGGAATGATTCCTTATGAGGAAGTACCACAGAACTACCCAGGAACTGGGGACTGTTTTACAAGTAAGTTAATAGGTGCTTTATTACAAGGTGAAACATTATTAGAGGCAACTAAGCAAGCAACATCCTTTGTAACGTTAGGGGTAAAGGCAACGTATGAAGCAGGTACAGATACAAGGGAAGGGATCTTGTTAGAAAATTTATTATAAAGAATTTAGGAGGGATTTAATATGGAGAACAAAAAAAAGGGGTTAACTTTACAATCAATGGTTTTAATAGGGCTATTTAGTGCAATTTGTTATATTGCACTTATGCTATTTAAAATACCAATACCATCACCAGTTGGTAAACCATTTATTCACTTTGGGAATATGTTTGTAATCCTTGCAGCACTACTATTTAGTGGAACAATTGGAGGTCTATCTGGCTCTATTGGAATGGGACTTTTTGATTTACTCAATGGATGGGCAACAAGTGCTCCAAAAACGATTATCTTAAAGTTTGGTATAGGATTTGTAACAGGCCTAGTAGCATCAAAAGGTCATAAAGAAGATGCAAAATCTCCACTTGTAGGCATTATGATAGCGGCAGCTTTCTTTATTATTATTGGACTTGGTTTATGTATTACATCTCTTGTATATGGATATGAAGTTAATATTCCTTTTCTTCAACAAGCAGCTGAAACTACAGAAGGGCTAAAAACAACTCTTGTTGTTATTCCTGTGTTATATATCTTTTCACTTGTTTTAGGAATTGGTCTTGCGGTAACTTGCTTCTTTATTAAAAAAGTATCTATTAAAGTACAATATGCAATCTTGGGTGCAGTGTGTGGTATTGGATTTAACTTAGTAGGAGAATTTTTATTTGCTGTTATTTCACTTCTTATTGTAGGAAGTGGTTTTATGCCAGCAGTAATGAGCGCTTTAATAAGTTTACCATCTACAGTTATTAATGGTACATTCTCTATTGTTATAGCAGTACTTTTATATATTCCACTTTCAAAAGTAGTGGCAAAATCAAATTTTAAATTTTAACTTAAAATAGATCCTAAGGGATCTATTTTTTTGTAATTAAAATACTAAATTGTATATAAAAATAAAATAAAATATATACAAAAAATATAAGAGTTGATAAAATTATGATAAGGTTATGGTGAGATTGTTATAAGGCAAAAAATAAAGAAAGACTTATTCTAAGGGGATCAAAATGCGCAAAACACAGTTCAAAAAATTACCTTTAAAAAAGGTATACTATTTTGTTTTTGCTTTTTTTATTGTACTACCTATTTTAATTATATTTATTGCTGCACTTAATTGGCTTAATTGGGAGTTTAGAGAACAAGCTATTCATAATATTGAGCAAGCTCAAGAGACTATAAGAACAGAGTTAATGGCAGATATTAATGCTATGTCTATGAAGTTGTCACATCTTATTTATACAAATGATAATGAGGTTATTAATTACGTATCTAAAATGGACACATTAGATCAAGTGGAACGCTATCACTATGAACAAAAGCTAAATCAAGCCAGTAGCTTAGCGCTAGAGCCAACAAAAAACATTATTTCTTTAGGATTTCATATGAAGAATGGAAAAAATATTTATGTTAAAAATCCTATTAAACGAACAGATATAGAGTTGAAGGAGACAGAGTGGTATAAAGAGGCTTTAGAAAATCCTAATACAGTTCATCTTGGCGCATATGATACAGCTTATATGAATGACTTATTTACAGGTGGAAAAAAAGATTTATTTATACTGGTGTATGCGTTGTCACCTAATGTAGTTATAGATAGGTCACAAAAGATTGAAATGATAACTATGTATCAGTCTGTTTCAGCAGGGGAGCGTATTAGACAGTATAACAATCAATATTTAGAAGGACAAAATAAGCTGGGTGTAACGCTTATTAGAGATCAGAATGGAGAGATTATTTTTTCTACTATAGAGGGGGATACTTATAAAGAAGATCAAAAAAATGTTCTTTGTATTACCTCTCCTATATTTTATAATAATACAACTTGGTACATAGAAAGTTATATACAGACCTCTCATCTTATGGGAGACTATTGGGAAAAAGCCTTTATTATATTAGGGGTAGCTATTATTATCTTAGCGTTAGTTGGATATTGTCTAAGCTATTTTTTGAAAAGTATTGTACGACCAATAGAAGAGATGAGTACTGCTTTAAAAACAGTGGAAGAAGGAAACTTAGATATTCATATTTTACCAAGTGGACAACATGAATTAAGGACTATGATTCATTCTTTTAATGCCATGGTAAGAAGACTGAAAGCGCTAATTGATGAATATGAAGATAAAATTAGAAATACTGAGAAGACCCCACAAGATTATTTTGAGCTATTACTTAAAGAAGAAATAAGTGTTGCAGAAGCTAAGAGCAAATGCAAAGAGTTATTTAGTGATCGTTTTATTATAATTGGACTTTGGTTAGAGGGGGCTCATCATCAAGAAAATGAGAGTGATAGTAGGGAAAAGCTCATATGTCATTTTCAAAAGAACCCTAGATTTTCATCTAGATGCTTAGTATATGCTCAAACACCATCCTTTTTCTTAGTCTTTTATAGTGTTAGAGAAGAGGGGGACAAAGGGAATATTAAGCAAATGTTAGGAGAATTGCAGCATTCTTCTATGAAGCAATTTAACATTCAAATAACAGCATGTGTAGGAGCGCTACAAGCAGAAAGTACGCAATTTGAAGAGGCCGTAGATGTTATAAAAAAACAAATGTGCCTAAGATATTTAAAAGGAAATCAAGGTATTATTGATTTAGAAGAGGATAAAGAGCAACTAGAAGAAATTTTGGAGTTATCTAAGAATTATTTACAGCTAGCTAACGCCTTATATATAGCTGATGAAAAGAATATGGTAGAGGAAAGAGAAAAACTTTTTGAGCAATTTGCTAAGAAAGATGAAACACATGCAATAAACCATGTACTGGCAGCTGTTTTAGCTATTGGTATGCAGTCTAGTATACACCATTTTAGTTTTATAGATATCTTTGGTCAAAGATATGATTATATAGAGAAACTTAAGAGAATAGAAGATATAAGGCAACTTAAACTTTGGGTAACTAATTATTTTGAATGGATTATGGACTATTCAGCGAGCAAATTAAATATTTCCGAAACAGATATTATTATTAAAGCAAAAAGATATATGATTGATCATTTTGATGATAGTGAGCTATGTTTAGCTAAAGTTGCTGAATATGTTGGATTAAATGAAAAATACTTTGCAAATCGTTTCTCTAAAGAAGCAGGAGAGACATTTTTGACTTACTTAACAGGTATAAGGATGCAAAAATCAAAAGAAATGCTTAGGACAACCCAATTTAAAGTGTATGAGATTGCAGAGATGGTAGGGTACCACAATGTAGAACATTTTAATAGGGTATTTAAAAAAATCAATGATATAACGCCTGCACAATACAGAAAGACTATGTAAAACATAGTC
>NZ_JAQIFT010000043.1:0-198151 GCF_027857615.1 Holtiella tumoricola | reverse complement strand
AAGCCGTAAAACATTTAGTAAATGTTTTACGGCTTCTTGTTGCGTTTACAACGTTTTTATGATAGTATCTTTTTATTGCGTATGCAACAATATTGTAAAAAGGATGTGAACTATGTCTAAAGACAACACTCAACAAGACCTGGGATCTGAAAGCATTATTAAATTGCTTATTAAGTTCTCTATTCCTGCGATTATTGGCATGGTTGTGAATATGCTTTATAACGTAGTAGATCGTATGTATATAGGTAATATTCCTCATGTTGGTGGCCTTGCTATTACAGGTGTTGGTATCACTATGCCAGTTACACAAATTATTACAGGATTTGGAATGCTTGTAGGAATTGGTACCTGTGCAAGTATCTCTATTGCATTTGGTAAACAAAACAAAAAGGAAGCCCAACGTTACTTGGGGAATGGACTTCTAGGGATTATCACCCTTAGTATTCTAGTTGCTGTATTAGGTAATTTATTTGCTGAACAAATCCTTATATTGTTTGGTGCTAGTGAAAATACACTCCCTTATGCACTAAGCTACATTCGTCCTCTTCTTTGGGGAACAATCTGTAACCTATTTGCTTTTGGACTCAACAATTCAATTCGTTCAGATGGTAATCCCAAACTTAGTATGCTCACTATGATCATTGGAGCTGCTATTAATATTATTTTAGACCCAATCTTTATCTTTGCACTTGATCTAGGTATACAAGGTGCAGCTTATGCTACTGTAATCTCTCAATTTATTGCAGGTTGCTGGGTACTTTATTACTTTACTAAGAGTTCAAAGTCTTCTATTAAGATTACATTAGAGGATATGAAGCTAGATTTAGGTATTATGAAAAATATTTTAGTCATTGGGCTTGCACCATTCTGCATGCAATTTGCAAGTAGTATTGTCTCTGTTATTGCAAACAAGTCTCTGATGATGCATGGTGGTGACTTAGCTATTGGGGCTATGGCTATTATCACTTCTATCTCAACCATTTATATCATGCCTATTTTTGGTATTAACCAAGGTGCACAACCTATTATTGGCTATAATTTTGGAGCAAATAAATTTGAACGTGTAAGACAAACTTATATGTACAGTCTTATTGCATCTACAGTCTTCCTTTTCATCAGCTTTATTTTCGTTCAAACGTTCCCTTATATAGCTGTTGGTATGTTTAATAACGATCCTGAACTTACTGAAATTACAGTATCTGGTATGAGATTATTCTTACTCTCTATGCCTATTATTGGTATACAGATGACTGCTTCTAACTACTATCAAGCAGTTGGAAAAGCAAAAAAAGCTATGGTCATTAGCTTATCTCGACAAATTATTTTCCTTATTCCTTGTTTCTTAATTATTCCACGTTTCTTAGGACTTCAAGGTGTATGGTTAGCAGGACCAATTGCAGATTTACTTGCAATTGCTTTCTCAAGTATTTTCATCTTTAAAGAAATGCGTGAGTTAAAAAAAATGGCCAATGATCCTGAGCTAAGCATGAAATCAGCTAGCCCAGACTTAGTCGCCTAATTTATTTTTAAAAAAGCCATTATAATACTAACCTTTTGCAAGGTGTATTATAATGGCTTTTTTGCTATCTTTTTTATTGTGCTGACTTTTCTTGCTGTGCTTTTAGTAAATCTCTAATTTCGGTTAGAAGAATCTCCTCTTTAGTAGGTTTGGGCTCTTCTTTGGCTTTTTCCTGCTCCTTATGACTAAATCTACTAGCCATTTTATTCACTACTTTTACCATAATAAATATAGAAAGTGCAATAATAAAGAAATCTAATATAGTTTGGATAAACATACCATAGTTAATCACTATAGGATCTAGCCCTTCCTTTGATGGATCAATCACCCACTTCCAATTGGTAAAACTAATCTGTCCAACCAATAAACTAATCATAGGCATAATCATATCATTCACAAGAGAACTTACTACTTTGCTAAATCCACCCCCTATAATAACACCTACTGCCATGTCTAACACATTGCCTTTCATAGCAAATGCCTTAAATTCACTGATTGCCTTCTTCATTTATAACTACCTCCCTTTGATTTTTAGGTTGTTTAATACGCTTATATCTTTTAAACTATATTTATCAAATTTTGTTTATATAAGGAATCAAACTATGAAAAAATTTAAATATCCTATGCTGATTGCATTATGTATGTCTCTAATGCATCCATCACTTTTTGCAGCACCTATAGCAGAGCCACTATCACCTATTTTATCTAATCCCCTACATGAAGAGGAAGTGGCTATGGAGACATTAATCCTACCTAGAAACTTATACATTCTAGCTGGAGATACTCATACACCATCACGCTTAACCCTCTATGATAGAAATATAGTCCTATCACCTTCTAATGCTTATACACTAACTACCCAATCAACTTTTGGTACACGTACGCTCGGTCGTTGGTTCTATGAGAGTCTTGGTGAGGATGTCCTCACGCTCTCTTCTCCTTCTGATCTCACCCTTACATTAAATACAGCCAAGAACACTCTTACTCAATCTATGACTGTAGAAGTCGTAGATACTACTGATACTACACCAGTAAGGCTTCTTGCTGTAGGTGATAGTCTTACACGTATGGGAAAATACATTGAACATGTACAATCTATTCTTCCAAATGTAGAAACTGTGGGCACCATTACTTATAAGGGTGAAACTATCCAAAGAGAAGGTCGTGGTGGCTGGACCTTTAATAAATACTTTAATTATATCGGTTCTAGTGGCTATTTAGATAGCCCTTTTGTTTTCCCAACTTCTATCAATGGTACTGCTTATAAAGGCAACACAGATGATTGGAAAAAGGTCTGCGTAGCTAAACCTAGCGACACAACCTATGGAGGACTTCAAAAAGTTGCCCGTGGTTGGCAAGAGTCTGGTCCTTATCTTTATGATACCAATGGCTACTACAAATATCCTAGTCTTGGGGATGTAATGGTAGATCCCAGCTTACCTGAAGGCTCTAAATGGATAGAATGGAACGGTACTTCTTGGGTACCTCTTCCCATCCAACCTACTGAATTTGAAGTAAACTTTACAAAATATATGGAGCGTTTTGCTATAGCCTATCCAACTGGTGCCCCAACTCATATTAGTATTCTACTTGGTGCAAATGACTTTGGTACACATGATACACTTATGGATATGCCAGGTTTCCTTCATTATTTAGAACAATTCATTGCTTGTATCCATGCTTATGATCCATCTATTCATATCATTATTTGCACACCAACCCTTGCACCTCATGAGAATATGCTAACAGGAGATACAAGCAACTACTACCGCTATAATCGTAATATGAAGCTTGCTACTCATTATCTTTTACAAACTTATGACAATGATAAAAGCTTAGCTAGAAATATTTATATTGCACCTATGACCCTTACATTAGATACAGCTAATGGCTTTGACTATAAAACAACTGAGGTTGAAATAGATGGTGTCCTTACTACTCAAGTCATAGCTAAAAACAGCATTCATCCAAATGAATACGGAAATATTCTAATGGGCAATACTTTAGCAGCTGTTATTCAAAAGTTTAGACAATAAACTAGCCCCATCCTATCAAATCTAGTCCCTAAGTTGAATAGGATGGGGCATTTAATAATTAAGATTATTCTATTATTGTACTACCTAAACGCCATATAGAAATATTCCGTTCACCAACTTCTCTTAATACACTTTCCCAATATGATAAAGTCTCTTCATCTGCATACCATACTTCATGAGAAAATTTCTCTTCATCTTCGTATCTAAAGACAATACTTCTACTATCTTCCTCTCGATACGGTACCTCCCCTTGTTCTTTAAGAAGGGCTAATGCTTCTTGTGTATTTAATGCTTTCACACTACCATCTTCTCTAAAATCAAATCCTCCTGTAGCTAGTGCATATCCTCGTTCATTAGATACCTGTTTCATCCTCTCTACTAATTCTAATAAAAAATTCTTATTAGCTTTTGGTCCTGGTGATGTTCCATATCCAAATAGGTTATAACACATCATAATATATTCTGGACCTTGTGGAAAATCTAATTCATTTATAGGAGTACTCGGTTCTAATAGTACACGTACAGGCATCTCATAGTCTTTAGCCTTTTCATAAAGCTTATCCAAAAATACTAGGTACTGATTCCAAAGTTCTTTATCTGACTTTATGCCTTCATAGTCTATTTCTATACCATCATATCCACCTTCTCTAACTAGTGTTAAAATTTCTTTAATATGTCCCTCCATAGCTATTTGATCTTCAAATAAATATTTTAATAGTGCTGTATCCTTTAATATAGAACCTCCATCTACTAATGCTTGGTCATTCACAATAGTCAAGTACGATATCCATTCTTCCTCTTTGAAATTCACTTCAACTTCTGTCTTAATATTGGTAATAGTAAATGGAATAAATAACTGTCTATCTTGATCAAAGTATGCTGCAAAATAGTTGATCCCTTTGATTTTTTCTTTCCAATAGTCTAACTCTTTATCTATAGCCTTAGTATCCCAGTAAGTAAGCCATACATTCTGACCTATTTTTGTTTCTTGAGGTCTCTCTTCAGAAATTTGCTCCTTCTTACATCCAACAAAAGATAAACAAATGAACACTAATATACTCATTTTAATAAAGTTGCTATACTTTTTCATAATATCTCCTTTATAGCGTTTCAATAAACCAATTAACAATATTATGTATTAACTTCTCTATCTTTTTCTTCATCTTTTCATAACTATCATAACGATTATCATATAGTATTGTTTGATTATCTACTGTACTTATCACTACTTGTTCAAAAACGCCATCATATACGTCATCATAAAGGTTTCTTTGACTATATCCTTCTACCCAACTTGACTCTAAATACAAACTTCCTTTGCCTTCTAATCCTATGAATATCTCTTCAAGTATTTCCTCATCTAACTGAATTTGCAATGTATCCTTATTAAGAATAACTTTCAGTGCATAGGCACCTTTGTCATGAATTTCGATTTGTTTAGTATTATCATCTTCTTCACTTATTTTTTTTTCATATAGAAGACTCTCTTTATTCTTAATACATTCATAAACATACAGTTGATTATTCACAATCTGTATCTTTATATAATTTTCTAAATTGTCATCTGCTCTTAGATAAAGGGATTGAGAACCTATTACATTCCCTGTAAGCCGTGTAGACACTATATAATTTTCATAGCTTGTGCTCTCTTTCAAACGAATTAGTCCACTAGACTTAGATTCAGATGTAAGTACAATATCTTCACCCCTATATTCAGCTGCTCCCCTTATAAGTTCCCAATCTTTCGTACGCTTATCATCTCCTATTACAAAAGTGACAGATACTTTACTATCATCTTGTATTCTCATAAGCAAATGATTTGGATACCAATAGCCTTGGCCTTGCATACGTGTTAAATCATATAGCGTACTCACTTTATTATTAAAAGAAAAGCCCTCTCTATTAAAGTTCATGGCAAACATTAATTTGATATACTGTTCATTTAAATCACTTACTTTTTGATTGTTGCCAAATGCACCTGTATTGGCATGCATAAGTACATGCAGCTGTGGTATATACCCTATACCTTCTTTATAAGCTTTTTCCAGAAGTTCATAATCTGCTATAATACGTTCTTTCATTTGAGCATATGTTTCTTTTGGAATACCATAATCATCTCTTATATAATCCATTAAATAATGATTATAGTTTCTTCCCAGTTGCGGTGCAAGTATATTAAATTGAGTAGACTCTAGTTCTCCTATGTAATGGTTCTCTTTATTAAATACATTGATATAGGACAAACGATATCCATTTGTACCAATTTCCCAAAAAGTGCTTCTTTCTAAATTTCCCAAGTCTTTTGCATCTAAAAATGCAGAATCTCGACTAAACATTTTGTCTCCATAGGTTACCATAGTCGCTTTAAAATTATACTTTTCTAATATTTTTTGTGCGAAAATAGCTGTCCCAGTATAGCCGTCTTCAAAAATGAGAAATAATGCTTTTTTAGGAAGCTTTTTGTCTTTTGTATAGTAATCTATCACATCTTGTTGTGTAATCGTTACATAACCATTGTTATAAAGAGCTTCCAGATGCTCCTCAAGTCTTTGAGTAGAAATCACTGTATCTGCCCCCATACGACTTACACCTAAATATGCAAGTGCAATAAAACCTGTATCTTCTTGACCCTTCTCATTTAATATTAAGTCATTAGTAAATGGTTCATAGCTTGTTGTATCAAATAAACTCTTTAATAGTATAATGAGCAATAGTAAAAGTACAATTCCTTCAATAATTCCTCTTATAAACTTTTTATAATCCTTTTTCGAAACAAGTCGTCTATACATAATCCTCCCTTTCTTCTAATGTCTCATTTACTCTATGCTTCTGTTTCTTCATTTTTCTATTTTTAGTTCTTTTTTCTTTACTTTGCTCTTTTTTCTCTAAGGCCTCAATATCACTTGGTGTCATACGTGTACCCCATGTTGATTTCCAAAAAGTAACCCATGCAATAGGCATTTGCCATAATAAAATTCCTTCATAGAACAAACAAAAAACCAGACCAAATAGCCAAGTAGTACTCCTTCTTAATAATAGCTGGGCTATACTCATTAGCAGCGCCATCATTAGCAATCCTACTAAAAAAGTGGTAGGAAAAGTTTTTTGTGTAATCGGCACAATAATCAAATTATAGATAACAACAATAGGAGCTAATATAGGTACCAATAAACCTATATAAAAAGATATAGCTGCAAAAGGCTCTTTACGCCACATAAATTTACCGGCCATCAAAGACTCTCGTAACCACGAACGCTTCCATCTCATTTGTTGCTTCAAGAATACCTTATACTTATTAGGTACAACAGTAGAACATACTGCACCATCTTGATAACTTGTACGATGATGAGCTAACACAAAATTAGTCATGGCCCGGTCATCTCCAAATGTTGCCTTTTGTCCCAGAAAACTTTGATTAAGCCATGCATCTATGTTCTTAATAACAATATCCTTACGATAACAAGCAAGAGGACCTGAAAGACACGTTACTGAATCAAAATAAGCTTCAGCTGCTTTCATAATACGAAAAGCAATATAATATCTAACAGACTGCATCTTTGTTAACGTATTTGTATATGTATTAGCTACATCTGTTCTTCCTGCTACACCACCCATTTTAGGGTCCTTAAAAGGTTGAACTAAATATCTTATAGCTAAAGGATCCAAAAAACTGTCCGAATCTACAAATACCACTAGTTCATGTTTTGCAACAAGAGATCCCTTTGCCAATGCCTCTCGCTTACCTTTATTTTGCTCTTGTACAATATAAGATAGACGGTTTTTTATATCATAGCGCTCTCCCTCTCCTTTTAATCGTTCTATAATCTCTTTAATTTTCTCTACAGATTGGTCGTTTGAACAATCATCAACCACAATAACCTCTAACTTATCTATTGGATAATCTTGATTCATGCAACTTATAATCGTTTGCTGAATCCATGTTTCCTCATTAAAACAAGGAATGAGTATTGTAACACCTGGTGTATAGCCAGGATTAATCCTTTCTGGTCTATAACATGCACCAAAAATATAGCGCGTTAATAAAAAAACTGCTGTTACAATACTATACAAATACATCCATTTATTAAACTTGAAATAAATTATGCTTTCTACACGCATCAAAATAATAAAAAATGTAATAGCAGCTAACAAGATACTAGATATAATCACTGTAAATATATCCTTTGTTTGCCTTGCTTTATCATACAGATTAGTTTCAAATTGTACCCCTATATAGGTAAAACCTTCTTCATCAAAGTCTCTTATATACTGTGCCTTTAAAGAAACCCTCATCTCTAATCCCTCAGGCATACTACCTGGTTCAATTTGGAATTTCAATTTTATTCTTGAAGCATTTTTTAGATATTGTATTTGTTCCTCTTTAGCTACTCTTAAAAGCATACCCGTTGTAGATATATTAATTCCTTCTACAAAAAATACTTCTTTATTTCCTTCTGCTGTCTCACAAATAACTTTCACTTTATAAGCGACACAATAACGCAGTCCACTTTTTTTATTAGTGTAGCTATCCCCCCTACGATCATGGTCTGAACGGATATGTTCTGGATCCGGCACATAAGGTAACAGTCTTCTATCTTGATTAACCTGTAATAACTTATCTTCTATCTTCTCTTGTGCACTAATTTTCTTTTTAATGTAACCTCTCATTCTTCTCCTTCTTTACTTTAAATAGTCACTCAGACGTGCAAAGCTATAACCTTGTCGTAAATAATAAGGGATTACTACATCAAGTGCCTCTGCCGTATACTTTGCTTCATCTGACATATGCATAACTACATTACTTCCATTTTGTAAGATAACACTATTGCCTCCATTCGTCTCTATCCCTTCTATAAAATCATCAATAAGCTGTGTAGCACTTGTTGCTTCATAATCATGAGTAGAGAAATCTCCTGAAATAATATATTGATAACCTACTTCAAATATTGCTTCTGCTCCTTTTTTACTTACTGCTAGAGTAGGTGGTCTAAAATATGATGTTAGAACTGATCTCCCATCTATCTGAACATCTCCTATAATAGCTCGTAACTTTTCATAAGATAATACAACATCTTCTCGTAGCATAGATACTTCCTCATCTGATATTTCTGTAAACATACCTACTTCTTCTCCTTTATTTGCAAGTACTCTATGCTCATCTGAATGACTTGCTATATCATGTCCTTCTAATGCAATTGCTCTTACAAGATTGGGATTGTGTTGTATATAGTTCGTTCTAATAAAGAAAGTAGCTTTTACATTATGCTTCTTTAGTACATAGAGTAATTGATTAATCGCAGCATCAGATCCCCAGTCATCAAAGCTTAAAAATATAACTGGTTCGTCTGTAAATCTTCCCGTTGTATCTAATTGTTCAATTTCTGTACTACTAAAGCCGGGAAGTGATAACTCACTATTCACAAATTGATTACCTATATAACGTTTTTTAAGTTCCTCTAATCCATACTGTATTTTATTATCTATCCGTATAGTTTCTTTTACGTTTTGTAACAAATTCTTCTCTTCCACTGGATAAGAATAAATCTCATTTCCTTGAGCTAATTCTTTTATTGTTGCAAATTTATAACTCCCCATCAACTTCCCTCTATCTAAATAACCTGTATTATCTACCTTTTCATTTTTAATATACTTCATTACTTCTAATAGTACTTGGTGATCTTCATAATAATCCATTCTAAAATAGACTATTTCTCCTCTTTTTAGAGCCTTATTCCCTTGATTAGAAATGACTTTTATAATTTCTTCACTTGTTGAGGTTTTAGGAATACTTGACCTTGCTATGGCAATATCTTGTCCAATAATCTCAGTTCCTGTTGCTGAAACAGCCTCCAACATTTCATCTGTATACCTCACATCATAAGGATATCTAATATAAGTTGCTACTTGTCTATATTGCGTTTTTATTATATTCTGCATCTTAAGTATACTTGTAGCAACAGATAAATAATCTGATTTTTGCACATCAATAAGCATCATTTGAAGTTCATGCCCAGCTTGTACAATTGTCCTTATTTCTTCACTATTTTCAAGCAAGTCTTTTTCACTTACAAAAAAAGTTGCTTTTATATTTTCTATTTTAAGTGTCTCAAGAATATTTGCTAAGACAACTTGTTCCTTAACACCATAAAAACTATAATTTACTGCTGCCTGTGTGGTATAAATCTTTCCATTAGTAGAAGCTAATTTCCCTTTATTGCTTATTCTTAATGCTTTTGCTTGCTGAATAATCTCTTGATTGCTTTGAGCTATCGTATTTTCATCCTCTTCATAAATTTTATCCGAAGAATCCTCCTGTACCACGTACTCTGTTTGATTAAAATATATATCTTCTCTTACTAGTTCTTGTACTTTATTTACCATAGAATCTGTATGTAATCTAGACAATTGCTCACATAAAACTACTTGATACTCTTCTTCTTGTAGGGCTTTTAAAATCCATTCTATAACATTTATTAAACGTTCTTCTTCGCTTAATTCTTTACGTTCTATCAACTCTATCCCTGTTTTTTTATCTTCAGCTGGTTTTTTATCTTGCATCGGCTTAACATATTCTTCTTCACTTAATTCACCATTCATCTTTACCGTAATAATAGCACCTTTAGGCAATTTTTTGATGTAATTAAGTGTCTGCTCATACGATGTAAAGCTTCTATAATTTAAGATATAATTACTTTTTACAACCTTCTCATATCCGCTGGCATATGCAGTCTGTAATATCTTCTGTGTATAATCTGTAGCACTACAATAAAGTAATTCATGCTTTTTCTGTATAATATTCTTTTGAATAATACCATTGGCACGGACAAAAGAATTAATTAATTCTTCTTCTGTTTTCATTTCAAGTTTTCCGCTGCCATCAAGTCCAGTACTTCCTATACTATGTCCTTGTTCATTCACCCTATTTAAAAACTCTGTTTCTTCTGCTGCATCTATTCCTGATACAAAGAATGTGCTTTTACTTTGATAGTCACTTAACAGCTGTAATACCTTTTCATTTATTTTCTGAGTGGATAGACCTACTAAGTTAAATGCCATTACTTTTTCTCCAACTGATACATCTGCAATTACTGTAGCTTCTTTTCTTTGTTTGAGCTTTTCAAATGCCATTTGTACTGCTTGTTCTGGATTATTAACTATATACTGTTGAAATTGATCCATATGCGCTTGTTCCATGCCTGTTATATAACTTAATCCCCACCAGAATGCTCCAATAACTACTAGAATTGTTACACTAATAACTACTATTTTTTTCATCATCACTACCTCTACAAGCCCCAATAACTATAGCCACATTCTTGTGCTTCTTCTTTATTAATAATATTTTTTATATCTATTATTACCATTTCTTCATCTTGTTCATTTTTAAAATATGCTTTAAATAGTTCTATTGCTATTTTTTTAAATGCTTGATGGGCTACAGCAAATACAATACAGTCCACTTCATCTACCTCATGAGAGTCTACCAATTTTATTCCATATTCTTGCATTGCCTCATTAATATCTGCCATAGGATCTGTAACGACTACTTCAACACCATACTCTTGTAAGTATTCAATAATATCTACTACTTTCGTATTTCTAATATCTGGACAATTTTCCTTAAATGTTAATCCCAAAATCCATACTTTGGCTCCATTTATTCGCTTATTAGCCTTTATCATGTTTTTAATGATCATCTCTCCAACAAATTGACTCATACCATCATTAATTTTACGTCCAGCACCTATTATTTGAGATTGATAATTCATACAAGAAGCTTGATAAATAAAATAATAAGGATCCACACCTATACAGTGTCCCCCTACTAATCCAGGTGTAAATTTTAAAGCATTCCATTTAGTATTCATTGCTTTAACTACTTCATAAGTAGAAATCCCAATTTTTTCAAATACTACAGCAAGTTCATTCATAAATGCAATATTAATATCTCTTTGTGCATTTTCAGCTAACTTAGTAGCCTCTGCTACCTTAATACTTGAAGTTTTGTATACGCCAGCTTTCACAACTAATTCATAGGTTTTAGCCACTTCTTGTAGCGTGTCAGAATCGATACCAGAAACTATTTTAACAATATTATGCACACGATGTTCTCTATCTCCTGGATTAATTCTTTCTGGAGAATAACCGACTCCAAAATCTCTACCTACTTTAAGTCCTGATACGTTCTCTAATATAGGTATGCATATTTCTTCTGTTACACCTGGATAAACAGTAGATTCAAATACTACTATTGTGTTTTTTGTCAAATTACGTCCCACAACTTCACATGCTGCACGAAGGAGTGATAAATCTGGTGTTTTGTCAGAATAAATAGGTGTTGGTACGGCAACTATGATAAAGCTTCCTTCTCTTATGTATTGCTCATTATCTGTAAAATATATAGTCGAGTTATGAAGAACTTCATTGCCTACTTCTTGGGTTATATCAATCCCCTTCTTAAAACTTGTAATCTTACTTTTACTAATATCAAATCCTATTACTTCAACATATTTTGCAAATTCAATTGCAATAGGTAAGCCTACATAGCCCAATCCAACAACTACTAATTTTGATTCTCTATTTATAAGTTGGTCATAAATTGTCATCCTTATCTGCTCCTCCTATATTATTCAGCACTTATTATATTTTATCAACTTTAAAATTATAGCATAATTTTAAAAAACACTTAACTTTAATATAATTTATTAGTTATTTTTTGTTTTATCTTGCTCAATTACTTTTTAAAACTTGACATTTTCCAAGTATAATATTTATAGTTATTAATTCTAACAAAATAGCAATAGAATAGCAATTTTTGTAGCTCTATTTATTTCTATTTAAAGATGAATAATATTCTCATTAATGATATAATGTCTTCTTTAGGGCAAACTACTTAAGACCTATAATTCTAATAATTTATATAACCATACAGAAATACTGACTTAATATAGGAGACTTACATGGAAATTTCTAAAAAAATAAATAAACGCCTTACTCGTACTACTTCTATTATTATCCCTATTTTTATTATTATCATCATAATCCTTATAACTTATGGTTCTAATAAAATATCGAGTTTTACTACAGCTTCACATTATCGTCAGCTTACAGAAGATGTGCAAAACTATTCTAGTATTTTAAAAGCAGTTACCCAGCAAGTTGGTGCTGATGAGGAAATCATACACTTTTTGGATCATTTCCTTACAACTGAAAGTATAGACCAAAAAAATTTTCTAGCACTCAAAAATCAGATTGCGTTGTATGAAAATATTTTACAACCTATTACTTTTATTAACACTATTAATATTGTAAGTTTGCCCGGCCAATATCTTGTTTCTAGTGGAACACTCTTTGAAGACTTCGATGTGACTAAACGCCCTTGGTTTAAAGAAGAATACCTAGATAATTATCAAGATCCTATTATTACATCTGCACATAAAGATTATACAACTGGTAAATATGCTATTAGCATTATTAAATTTATCTACTCTAATCATACGAATACTCTTTCTGGTGTGGTAATTCTAGATATTTTTATTGATGACTTATTAGATTCTATGGATAAAAGCTTTTATTTAGGAACGCTTAAGTCTTATCTCAATACTGGAAATGGAATGTATTTATCTAGGAATGGTCTCTATACATTAGACGAAATTCCTACACAAGATACTTTTATTTATTCTGATACCATTCTAGATAATAAAGTTGATATTTTATTTGCTTTTGACAAAAGTTCACTCATTTATAGTAAATACGTTAAACAAGTGACCCATACAACTATTGTTATATTACTCAGTATAGGATGTATTCTATTATTTACTTTAACACGTCTTATGAGCTTTATTATTGCTCCTCTTACAAATTCTCTAGATCATTTAAAAATACTTTTAAAGAACTTAGAAAAAAATAATTTTGAGCTAGAGCTAAATGATGAATTTGAGCAATTAGAATTTATTTCTGAGGCACTGAGTAAATCTTTTGACAAAAAAGTTCAATCCCTTATTTATTATGATGAACTAACAGGCCTACCTAATAGAAAAATGTTATTCAAACTTACTACCAAACTTATCAAAAAGGAGCAAAGCTTTGCCTTACTTTTTATTGATTTAAACAAGTTTAAATATATAAATGATTTATTTGGTCATACAGCTGGTGATGAATTACTTATTAGTTTTAGTCGTGCATTAGAAGATGTTTTTGCAGATAAAGGTATCGTAACTAGATATTCTGGTGATGAATTTGTTATTATCTATGATCGTTATACTTGTAAAAAAGACTTATTGGATTTTTATAACTTTACAGTTATTCCAACATTCACTAAGCCCATTTATTTTAATCAACATCATGCAGTGGTTGAATTCTCAGCTGGAGCTGCGATCTACCCAAATGATGCTACAACCTTTGATGATCTTATACGCAAAAGTGATTTTATTATGTATCATTGTAAAAAGAACGACCCTAGCAAAGGCCTCATCTTCTTTAACCCTATGCTTTATGCAACAAATCTTAAAGTAGAAGATATAAAAATGGAGTTAAAACAAGCACTCTCTAAAGATGAATTTTTAATTCATTATCAGCCCATCGTAGGTAAAGACCAATCCATTCATAAGATAGAAGCCTTACTTAGATGGCGTAGTGAAAAATATGGTTTTGTTGCTCCTAGTGATTTTATTCTCTATGCAGAAGAAACCGGTGCAATTATTTCAATAGGTTATTGGATTATAGAAGAAATTTGTAAAAACTTTAATCCCCTTAGCCAAACGGATAGACCACTTCAAATCAGTATTAATGTATCTCCTATTCAATTAATGGATATACATTTTACACAGACTATAAAAAAGATTGCTGAGAAGTATTCTATGGATTTTAGTAACTTATGCTTTGAAATTACAGAATCTGTAGTTCTTGACGAAAATATGGTTGTCTACGATAACCTACATGCACTACACAATTTAGGTATAACCATTGCTTTAGACGACTTTGGAACAGGTTATTCATCTTTCAATTATTTACGCAAATATCAGTTAGATATTCTGAAAATCGATCGTATCTTTATTCAAGATTCATCTAATAAATATTTGAATATTGTTAAAAATATCAATGATATCGCTCATTTACTCGGTATGGAAGTTATCATCGAAGGTGTTGAAACTAAAGAGCAGTTTGATGTTTTAAATAATATGGGCTGTGACTATTTTCAAGGGTACTACTTCTCTCATCCTGTAACATTAGAAGAATTGAAGCACTTAACCACTAAATCTATCCCTCATTAATTTGTAATAATTATAATAAAGAAAAGAGTCAATAAAACGAGAGTACATCTCTCGCTTTATTGACTCTTCTCTTTGCTATTTTCCCTACCATATCGGTGCTTGATTATTCATAGAATACCCATCACTGCGTACATCTCTCATTTCTATGAATTCATCTTTTGTCTCTACTTTATTCAGTCTTTTAATAGCCCCATAAGACTCTTGTAATGAAAGTGTTGCTGCCTTTTCTGAAAGAATCCATAAAATTTTATATCCTCTTGGTCTAATTTGTAGCTTTTGCTCACCTTTTCCATCGGTAAAATAAATAAGTAAGTCTATATGCTTCTTATTGGCATACTCAAATACAGGCGTAAACTTGGTAGCACCTCTCGTGCTTGGTCTTTCTTCTATATCCTTTATAGATTTCACCTGATAGGTGCGTCTAATTTCATCATCACATTCAATGACTGTAATCGCATGATTATAGTTTTTTACAATATGCAAAACTTCCTTCATGGCTTGTTTAAATTGTTCGTCACTAATACTTCCACTAATATCAAGCGCAATAGCAATCTCTGCTTTATGCCCTCTCAGCGTACCTCTTAGATCTAACCTGTCTGGCTGTCTTCTATTACGTCTTGTAGTTGTTTTCTTTGTATGACTTTCTATTGTCCCCATCAAGCGTTTAAGATACAAATCCCAAGGCAATTCCCCTTTTTCTTTTTTAAGAGCTGCTATCATATTCCCAAGGTGAATAGGTAAAGGTCCTTTGTCGGCTTGTTCTACAAATCGTTTGGTAAAGGTGTGAATGGTTTGTTCATCTAAGCTATCACATTCCTCCCATAGGTCATGAGTCCTTGCCACATCATATTCTGTCTGGATAGATTCTTGTTGTGGCTGATCAATGAGATCCCCTTCCTCATCTTCCTCTAAAAGATCTAAAGCAATCTGAACTTTTTCCACGTAGTACTCAAAAGGCTCATAGGGTCTGAGTTTTAACTCATATTTCAAGTTAACCCACTCAAGAGTTGTAGCATAAGGTGGTAAATATTTAAGATATTGATTAACGACCATATCCATGGCTATATTTAAAGCAATTTTACTATACGTACTTTTTAGCCCTTTTGCTCGTAGTAAATGTAAAGAAACAATATGCATAATCTCATGTTTAATAGAATCTTTCATCTGATTTCTATTTAGACTTAGGAAGATAAGCGGATTAAAATAAATTACATATCTAGCACCTTTAAAGTTGACTGCTGTAGGCGTAGAAATATCAAAACGAATCTCTCGTTCCATCTGAAATAAGAAATACCCATAGAAGCAATCTTGTTCCTCCATAAGGCTAGAACTAACCTTATCAATTAAACTAAAAAAATCTTGCTTAAACTCTAGAGGAACATCTACTTCAGCTTTTTCGCCAGCACGATTCATTTTCATCATAGAAACCATTTGGATAAGTGTGATTGCTTGCTCATATAACGTATCCACTTGTTTTTCAAAATAACTTTCCATATTTTATCCTCTTATCGTTTCATAAGTTTCAAAATAAGCATCTAAAAAACAATCACATTCTAAAGCACTCTTATACACTTTAGGATAGTCCTTTTTAATCTCTTTCATAATTCCCATCATCAAATCTACTGGATAAAGTTTGAGTAATGCCATTAACTTTTCAATACTCTTACTTACTTCTCCCTCCTCCTGGTAAATAATATCCTCTAAGCGTTTAAGTATATTGGTTGCCGCTAGATATAATCTTGTATGGCTTTCATTTTTTACTCGTTCTATAAATGCTTCATCAAATGCCTCTGTTAAGAACACCTCATCATAACTTATTAAGAGACTATGATTCGCTTCTACAAAGCTTACAAATTCTTGCGCAATGACCTTTCCTACATTCCCCCCTATCACATTCACAAATACATGACGTGGGATATTCCCTTCACTTTCTTTATAGACTTTATAAGTCTTAGAAATTCTTTCATAGCTTCTAGGTGTAGCTCTAATATCATCCTCGTTAATAACATTTAAATACTCTGGGAAAGTAGAAATAAACTCGATGACCTTTTGTTCAATCCCCACTTCACTTGCCCATCTTAGCCATTGCACTGGATCACTTTCCATATTCAACCATACAAAGCGATTCTCCTGAGCCGCGTCCATATCTACAACTTGATAGTCAAACTCTGATCCATACTTTTGTGAAGGATTCATTGCTGCCAAGATTTTTACTGTTTCATGAAGCTTATAACCATTGATTTCACGATTCAAAATTAAATTCATAAGTTCTTGCTGTACTGTATGCTCACAACGATTGATTTCATCAATAAAGAGCAATACACTTTGTCCATTGTTGATAGCCCTATCTATTTCTCTTAACTTAGTATGCACGGCATAGACGGTTGTTTTCTTCTCTATAAGCTGTCCATTGTCTCCTACTGCTGTATAAACTTCTACTGTTGGAAGCCCACCAATTTCACCTTCTTTAAGTAAGTTACCATCAATTATAATTAAGTGCCAGTCATTGGCCTTTGCTATTTCACGGGCAAGAGCTGTCTTTCCAATACCACTTTCCCCAACAATTAGAGGGACCTCTCCTGTAGCAAGTACTAATTCTACACTTTTTAATGTTTCTATAAAATTCATTCTTGTCATCTCCTATGCCATCTTCAGCTTTTCATCTACAGTAATTTGTTTGGCTTTCTTACTTCCATATTTATAAATAAAGTGTATCTTATCTATCTGAAAACGTATGCTACTTCTATCAATCTTTCCACATCTTAAAAAGTCTCTCACATACTTTTCTTCCACTTCATCTGCTGAAAGTACTTCTTTTAACAGAAGCTCTAACTCATTTAATTCAACTTGTTCCTCTATATATTTGATCACTAAAATATTTATCTTTAAAAAGGTAAGTAATCTCTCTTTATCTAGATTTGGAATAAAACGAATAGCATCCTCATTGCTTCTAATAGCTAGACACTGTGCACCATAGCTTGGTGACGTCATAAACTTTAAAGCATCATAGCTCGCCTCAACAGCTGCCTCTTGGGCAGACTCACAAGGGGACTTAATATACTTAATAGCATCATAATTGGTACGTACAGCAAGTAACTGAATGGCCTCACTTGGTTCTTCAATATACTGAATTGCCCAACCTGACTGACCTACCGCAAGCTTCATCACTTCTTCTGTAGGTTCTTTAAGATATTCTAAGTTACTCCATCCTTTTTTTATAGCTTCAAGCATCATCTCTTCTGAAGGTACCTGGACAAATTTAATTGCACGAGCATTATTGGCTACTGCTATCTCTTCCATTTCTTGTGTAGGCGCTTCTATATATTGTAATAATAGCCCATTCTTCTTAAGGGCAGCCAATTTCATTTCATCTGTAGGACTTGGAATCGTTTTGATTGCAAAAGGATTCATCTCAATCATCCTAATCATTTTTGCTTCTTCCATTGTTTTAACTTCTTTCTATTATTTAATTAACTATTATTATCACTTAATATTTTATCTTTTTGTCTTTTAACTGTCTACACTTAAATTTTAACACTTTCACATATAAAAATGCACGTAAGTTTCAAACTTACGTGCATTTCTTATTCAATATTTATTGATTACTCTTTTCTGAAAAAACGATTAATCTCATCACAAGCCATTTTATTTAACTTACCCATATTACCTTTAACTTCTTCATTTTCTTGATCACGATCTTTTTTATTAAGACCCATTACCGTATAATCTATATCTTTTTGAAGGAGGCTTTCTATTGTATTCCATAAATCCATATACTCTTCGCCCTTATTAAAGCTAATTGCTTTACCAGATTTTTTCTGACTTATACCTCTTTGAAGTTCTTCTAAAATATACTCATTTGTTACATATATATGAATGGGTTGACCTGCTTGAAGCATTTTTGTATCTTCCAATTCTTCTAAACCTGTTGCCAGGGCCATAAGCTCTAGTCTGGCTACTCGTGTTTCCTCTTCTAAAAGCTTAATTGCTTCCTTTGAAGTATCTCCTTGTTGAAGAATATAGGCACAAACGCCTACTGCTTGGTCATTACGTTTTCTTTTATTTGCTTTACAATATAATTGTATTGGTGTCATATATACTCTCTTTTCCTTTAGTACTTGCTTTGTATAGTCTATCATATACTGTCAATATAAAGTCCATCTTCATTTCTTATTACTTATTATATATCCCTATCATTTATCTTACTTAATAATTTCTAATACATAGGCCTTAAAGGTCTCAAAACCTTCCATATCACGAGAAGTTCCTTTGTGCATTTCTTTTGTATAGAAATTATATTCCACATTCCCATAGTTAAAAGCTGGACTTGTTAAGATAAAGCTAAACTCTGTCGTTCTATAATTGACCCCACTATTCATTGCCTTTACACAGATTTCAAGCAACGCTTCTGGATCTTCTAACTGTTTGTTTGCTACTATTTTAAGAATGAAACTAAATAAACGGTAGCCTCCGTTTAAAGGAAACATTTCACCCTTTCCTGTATAAAAGAGTTTGCCTGTATTATGGAAGTACTTAAGATTTCTAAAGCTCATATTTTTATAGGTATCTTCTACTTCTAATCCTTCTAGCTGAAAAGACTTTGCAGAGTCACTGATACTTTCCCAGCTTGTATCTTGTACCCCTGCATTATTTTTAATAGTTTTTTCGAACTGCTTATAAGCCTCATCTATCTTTTTATTTGTATAAATAACTGTATCATTAACAATGACACTGTATTCTCCATTATCAAAAACTAAAGCCACTTTGCTACTCATCTTTATCTCCTTTATCATCTAATAATAATGATTATTATATCATATGAATTATATTATTAGTATGCTTATTTAACTACTATACCCTTTATATAAAAAGATTCCTAGACTGTATTTTGTCTAGGAATTTTTAAAATTATAACAGCTTAACGCTCTTCTCTAAAGTAATTTTCTCCAAGTGCTTTTGGTCCTAAGTTCTGTCCACCTGAACGAATAGACCCTATCACAAGGAATAAAATAGTCACAACATAAGGTAACATATCTACAAAATATTGATTAATTTGAATGCCTGCTGCTTGAAGACGTAAACCTAAAATATCTAATGCACCAAATAAAATGGCTCCAAAGATGGCTTTGAGTGGATGCCATCCAATGAAGATAACAAGTGCTACTGCAATCCATCCACGTCCTGCTGTAATATTTTGTTGCCATGCAGGTACATACACTAATGAAAGAAATGCACCAGATAAACCACATAACATCCCACCTATTACAAGGTTAAGATATTTATAAAGTTCTACACGAATTCCTACAGCATCTGCTGCCGCTGGACTCTCTCCAATCATACGTGCATTAAGTCCTACTTTTGTATATTTATAATAAACAAAAAGAATAATCGCTATAATATAAGCAAGATAAATAAAGATACTTTGATTAAAGAAAGCTGCCCCTATAATAGGTATTTCACTTAGCAGTGGGATAGCTTTTGGTGCTAATACTGCCTTAACAGGCTCAGGTACAATTTGTCCTACCAGATTTTGTCCTAAAAAGTTAGCAAAACCTGTTCCAAATATAGTAAGGGTAAGTCCTGTTACAACTTGGTTAGCACGTAAAGATACAGTTAAAACAGCATAAATCAATGCACCAAAACCGCCTGCTAACATAGCTCCTAGTAATGCAAGCCATGCATTTTGAGTTGTTACCCCTACATTAAACCCGACTACTGCTCCCATAACCATCATACCTTCTACACCCAGGTTGATGTGTCCTACTTTTTCACTCATTACTCCGCCAAGTGTGGCAAGTAAAAGAGGTGTTCCTGCTATAACTGCTGCTATTAAAAATGACTCTATTCCCATTTACATTGCCTCCTTTGCAACTTCTTTTTCAAAATGTACTTTATAGTTAATAAAGAATTGTGAACCAAGTACACAGAATAATACTACACCTTGGATAATCTCTGCCGCTGCTTGTGGAATTTGATAAGCTGTCTGAATATAACTTGCGCCTTGTGTCAAGATAGCAAAGAAAACAGACACGACTACAATCCATGGACTCTTAAGGTTAGCAAGCCATGCAATAATAATAGCTGTATATCCTACTCCTGCTGTTAAATCCATTGTAAGGGTGTTGTTAACTGCAGATGCTTGAATCATCCCTGTTAAGCCACAAATTCCTCCACTTAAAAGCATAGCGAAAATCATAATCTTTCTTACATTCATCCCTGCATACTTAGCTGTATTTTCACTTTCTCCAAGTACTTGAATTTCATACCCCGCCTTTGTATGATTAATCAATACGTGAATACCGATAACTAATACAATGGCAATAATCCATCCCATATGTATACCAAAAACTTTTGGTAAGATAGCATTATCTGTAAAGTTAGCAATCTTAGGGAATCCCATAGCTGCTGGATCTTTCCATGGTCCATATTGTAAATAAACAATCCACTTCAGTGCAATATAGTTCATCATTAATGTAACAATGGTCTCATTTGTTCCAAATTTAGCTTTTAACATTGCTGGTATAAGTGCCCATATACCTCCACCAATCATCCCAAGGATAATCATAAGTGGGATAAGAATAATGGCTGGTAAATCCTTAAAGTATAGTGCTGCAAATGTAGCTGCAAAACCACCCATTAAAATTTGTCCTTCTGCTCCGATATTCCAGAATTTCATACGGAAGGCTACTGCAATCCCTACTGCTGTAATAATAAGAGGAATGGCTGTAATAACAGTTTGTCTGAAACGGTGAGCTGATCCAAAGCATCCCTCTAACATAGAAGCATACACTTCAAAAGGATTATGTCCCATAACACCTATAAATACGCTGGTTAAAATGATAGCTAGTACAATAGCTAATCCTGTAATTGCTACTTTCTTCTTTGCAGAAATAGCGCCGTTTTTAGATACCCTTATTTGCATGTTGTCCTCCCATCATTAACCCAAGCTGTTCTTTTGTTACACCATCTGCTTCTACAAGCCCTGTCATCTCTCCATCACACATAACCATAATACGGTCACAAAGTTGCATCAATACATCTAGGTCTTCTCCAACAAAGAGTACTGCTACGCCCTTTTCCTTTTGCTCATTAATCAAGTCATAAATTTGATGAGTAGACCCTACATCTAGTCCCCTTACAGCATAAGCTGTTATAAGCACACGTGGATTGGCATCAATTTCACGTCCTAAAAGAACCTTTTGTATATTCCCTCCTGAAAGCATTTTTACAGGATGATTTATATTTGGTGTTTTAATACTTAACTTCTCAACCATTGCCTCTGCTTTGGCTTTGATTCCTTTTTTATCTAAGAATAATCCTTTTTGCGTATGATACTCTTTTAAAAGTAGATTATCTGCTGTTCCCATGCTACCTACTAAGCCCATTCCTAATCGGTCTTCTGGGATAAAGCTCATACTAATTCCTTTTTCATAAATGGTTCTTGGTTTAAGACCCGTTACCTCTTCACCTTCAAAAACTAATTTCCCACTTTCTAAAGTCTTAAGCCCTACTAATGCTTCACAAAGCTCCTTTTGTCCACTTCCAGCAACACCTGCTACACCTAGGATTTCTCCACTTCTAAGGCTAAATGAAACTTTATTAAGTAATGGCACACCTTCTTTGTCTTTAACCGTTACATCTAAAATGTCATAGACAGGCTTAGGATCATGAACTGGCTTACGTTCAATACTTAATGCTTCACTATGACCAACCATTAACTGAGTCAGATGTACTGTATTTGTATCTTTTATATCTACTGTTTTGGCTACCGTACCTTTTCTAAGAACAGTTACTACGTCACATAGTGCCATAACTTCATTTAATTTATGGGTAATAATAATGATACTTTTTCCATCTTGTTTCATCAGCCTTACAATATCAAATAACTTCTCAACCTCTTGAGGTGTAAGTACTGCTGTAGGCTCATCTAAAATAAGAATGTCACATCCTCTATAAAGAACTTTGATAATTTCTAACATCTGCTTTTCACTAACAGACATCTCACTTACTTTTTTATCTAAATCAATAGTTAAGCCATATTTTTCACAAAGTGTTTCTACACAATCTGCTTCATGACTTTCTTTGGTAAAGAACTTACCACTTCCTGCAATAATGTTCTCTTTTGCTGTAAAAGATTCTACTAATTTAAAATGTTGATGTACCATGCCAATGCCTTTAGCAATAGCACTTTTAGGAGAACTAAAATGAACTTTTTCAGAACGCACAAAAATGAACCCGCTATCGGGACTATAAATTCCTGATAGCATGTTCATTAATGTACTTTTTCCTGCGCCATTTTCTCCTAGTAGGGCATGGATTTCTCCCTTTTTAAGTGTAAGGTCAACGCCTTCATTAGCAATTACCTCACCAAAACGTTTTGTTATGTTTTTTAATTGTACCACTACTGTTTGATCCATATTGCGCCACCTATATTTTATTAGTTAATATCGCCTACTACACCTTCAACAAACCAATCATTTGAAAGTTGGTCTTCATCACTTAATACAGAGCCTTCTGGTACTCTTTCATTCCCTGCTTGGTCTTTAATTGGACCTTGGAAAGTATTAAATGTGCCTGCTTTCATCTCTGCTCTTCTTGCTTCAATGATTTCTGCTATACCCTCTTTTGCATTTGCTGTAAGAGGAGAAATATCTACGATACCTGCATCAATACCTTCCCAGTAAGCACTAGGAGTGAATGTTCCATCAATAACAGACTGTACTGCTTCTACATAATAAGGACCCCAGTTCCAAATTGCACTAACAAGATTTGCATTTGGAGCAATCCCACTCATATCTTGGTGATATCCGATTGACCATACACCTTTTTCTTCTGCTGCTTGTTGTGCCCCTGCTGCATTTTGATGTTGAGCAAGTACGTCACATCCTTGATCGATTAAAGCACTTCCAGCTTCTTTTTCTTTTGCTGGATCATACCATGTGTTTGTCCAAGATACTTTTACAACTGCATCTGGATTAACAGCTTTTACCCCAAGTGTAAAAGCATTGATTCCACGAATAACTTCTGGAATTGGCATCGCTGCAACGTATCCAATTTGGTTCGTCTCAGTTTGAAGCCCTGCTACCATACCTGTAATGTATCTTGCATCTTCTACACGGCCAAAGTAATTTGCCATATTTTCTGTTGTTTTATATCCTGAACAATGGAAGAATGTTACTTCTGGGAATTCTTTTGAAAGTTTTTCTATGTAATCCATATAACCAAATGATACTGCAAAAATAACATTGCATCCTTGGTCAATCATATCTCTAGCTACTTTTTCTACTTCTTGTGTCTCTGGTACTGATTCTTTATAAACTGTTTGTACACCAAGTTGTTCTTCTAAATAAAGTCTACCTTTATCATGAGATTGAACAAATCCACCATCTGCTACTGGTGCTGAATAAATAAATCCTGCTTTGATATCTGCATTTGCAGTTGTTTGATTGTTATCACTTTTTTCTTCTGTTTTAGGAGCATCTGTAGCTTGTACCGCTGTACCTCCTGTTGAACAACCTGTTAATAACATAGCAAGTGATAATGTTCCAGCTACTAATAATTTAAAACTTTTTTTAAACATATTCCTCTTCCTTCCATGATGTATTTCCTCAAAATAAAAAAAACTCTTTGCATAAGCAAAGAGTAATCTTCCTAACACTTCTAAATTCACTTCCAAAATAACTGATTTAATTATGCTAAATCTGTTTAGTCGAAATATGCCTTTAGAAATATTAGGATAGTTTACTCATAGCCCAGACTCTTTATGGTAGTCGGTAGAAACGCTTAGACCTTATCTCTAAGCTTATATAAGTACCTAACATTTTTCTTTTTAACAATTCGAACGTTCGAATTTAAATTCATTATAATCGTACGGAAACAAACTTTCAAGTATATTTTTAAAAAAATATATTTATGTCTATAATATTTATTATACTACAATTATTAAAACCCTTGAACTAAGTTGCTTAAGTTCAAGGGTTTTAGCCTACTTTATTTACATGAATTCTTTATAAATCATAGACATCCGAAAATTCTATTTTACATTTATGGATGAGCATCTCTTCTTTTTCTGGATCTCCATGATCTTTTTCATCTATCTGTTGTGGCTCATCTATTCGATGTATAGGAATTTTAACAACAAACAAGGAACCTTTTCCTTCTTCACTTTCCACATATATATTGCCCTGTTGCATTTCTACTAAACATTTAACCAAAGCAAGCCCAATACCTGATCCTTCACACCTTCTTGTAAAAGAAGTATCTACCTGTGCAAAACGCTCAAAAATCATAGCTTGTTTTTCTTTTGGTATACCAATTCCTGTATCCTTTACTGAAATAATCAATCTATTTTTTTCTATGCCAAGATTAACTTCTATAGAGTCTCCTTTACTTGTATATTTTACCGCATTAGAAAGTAAGTTAAGCATAATCCTTTCAATTTTTTCAGGGTCACATGCCATAACTAACTCCTCTACTTCTGTATCAAAGATAATGGAAAGTTCTTTATTTTTAACGTACTCAACAACTGACATGGTAATGTCTTCTATAATACTTATAATATTGCAGTTGACCCATTTTGCTTGATAGTATCCTGCTCCCATTTTAGATATATCTGTAATGTTATTAATAAGCCTTAATAGCCTCAATATGTTTTGTTTCTCTATACTTTTATATCGCTCTAACTTACTTAGTATCTCTCCTATACTGTCTTCTTCATCTATTTCCTTAACCTCTAGCTCAAACATCTGCATTGTACTATAAATAATATTTAATGGTGTCTTCAACTCATGAGACATATTCGCAAGGAATTCTGACTTTAAAGTTTCTAATTGTAAAGCTTCTTGATAAGCAATTTTTTCTGCCTCTATTTCTTTTCTCTTCAATAACTCACTTCTTATCTCTAGCGAGTATTCTATACTCTTAAAAAGTACGGCTATATGCTGACAAAGCTTATCAATAATACACGAGTCCATTAGTGGATACTGTAATTTTGATTCATATGTCGTAAAAATAGCCCCCATAAACTTGTTATTATACTCAATAGGATTAATTCTAATATAGCTATCATCTATTGTTTTTGATTCTTTTGTTATCCTACACCCCATCTTTTGTTCAAATACTTCTACTTTCCATTCCGTATTTTCTTCTATAAGTTCTACTAACTTAATGCCATCAATACGTAAAGGACTATTCGTCAAAAGCCTATCATCTGACTTTTGTAATCTACCAATTTCCTCCATCCTCTCTACATTCTCATTATATTTTAATATAATAATATTATTTCCTTGAAATATTCTAGCTGCTCTTGTACTAAACTCTAGTGACTGTACTAATTGATCATCAAGTTCTTTTTGATCTATCCTAAAATCTGAATTTTTACTCTCTATAACTTTAGCAATATCTACATTCTGTTTCAAAATATTATATTGGCTCATTCCTATATAGCCTTGGTAAGTTTGATTTTCATCAAATAGCGGAATTTTAATAAGCTGATAGGTTAAATTTTCTTTAGCATTGGCACTCATACGTTCTTCATTAATCATAATGCCTTTACGAAGTATGCTTTGATCCTTTTTAAATATATCTTTATTTAAAGTCTCTTTATAAACTTCTTCAGGATGTTGCTCTAAAAGCTCTTTTCTATTAGATATATTATTCATATCACTTAATTGATTTACCATTGTAAGTGTATTAGAGTTAGCAAACTTATAATTATCTTCCGTATCTGCTAACCATATTGCATAAGGAATGTTCTCTAAGATTACTTCTAGTTCTTTTGCCATAACTTTTTCTTTTTTATACTCTTTTATCACTAACCAATAGTTTTCTTTCCCTAACCATTGATTTCTAAATACTCTTACTCGTACTTCAATTAAGTTGCCTACTTTATCATATAAGCTAGTTACTATGTTTTTACTATTAGACTTTGTACTTGCCTCCATTACTTTCTCTATGGACTCTGCTAATACTTCTCCTATATATTGATTATGTAAATTATCTTTACTATATTTTAACTTCGCAATTATCCTTTTATTGCAAAATTGAATTTTATAATCCTCATCAAAAATAATAATGCCCTCATCTAAATGATCTAGAAGTGCTCTATCCATTTCTTTACCCTCCCTTAAACGCTTGTTTTCTTATAAATCTATTTTAAAATCAAATAACTCTTCCCCCTCTAATATAGTTATTTGATTTATTCTTCCATAAATCGACTTTTACTTACAAAGTATACACTATTTGAATATACTTTAAAATATAGCAATTTCTGATGGTTTTTTGCTAATCTTGTAAATAGTAGTTTATACTTTTCAAAACCCTTGTTATGTAATATACACAATAACCACTTTATAATTTTATAAATCCTCTTTCATATAAACATTTGAACAAGTAAATATACTTTAAATCATGACTTATTTACATTCTCAACTTTTTCTATCTTATGAACTTATAAAACATAAAATAGCTGGTGAGACTCTACACTCCTATTAGAATCTCACCAGCTATTCCTATCTCATTTTTAACAAGCATTAAATACAAACTGATCTAAACGTTTCATTCCCTCTTTAAGCAAGGACATAGGCAGTGCCACATTCATTCTTATTGTATCTGGTCGATTAAATGGGCGCCCATCTTGCCACAAAACACCATACGACATACCTTTATGCAATAAAGTTTCTAGGGATTTATTATGGGTTTCACACCATTTGCTACAATCTAAATAGAGCATATAGGTTCCTTCTGGCTTAGCAAGTGTAACGCCTTTAAAATGCTCACAAATATAGTTATAAGCATATTCAACATTGGCTGTTAAAACTTCTTTCAGTTCTTCTAGCCACTCATAGCCTGCTTCTTCATAGGCTCCTATTAATGCATACATAGATAATACATTCATATGATTATAATGGGTTGAAGCTGCGTACTTACGTACTCTATCGCGTAACATTTTGTTATAAATAATATGGTATGAACCTATTAATCCTGCAAGATTAAAGGTTTTTGATGGTGCATAGATGGCAATGGTTCTATTCTTTGCATCTTCAGATATACTTTGAGTAGGAATATGTCTATACCCTCTTAATGTAAGATCAGACCAAATTTCATCTGAGATTACAACACACTCATTTTCTGCATACACTTTCATAGCTGCTTCAAGTTCTTCTTTTTCCCAGACACGACCACACGGATTATGAGGAGAGCAAAATACTACACAGTGAATATTATTCTCCTTAATCTTCTTGTTCATATCTTCATAGTCCATTCTCCATGTTCCTTCATCATCTTGCTTCAGATGACTTAGTATAATCTTCCTACCATTATCTTCAAGACAATGGGTAAACCCAATGTATGTAGGTGCATGAATCAAAACTGCTTCTCCTGGAGATGTAAAAGCATTCACTGAAGAAACAACACATCCTAAAACACCATTTTCATAACTAATCTCCTCTTTTGTTAGTCCCTCTACTTCATTCCTACTTTTTTGCCACTGTATAATGGCATCATAATACGCTTCACGTGGAAAAAAGTAACCAAACGTAGGATGTTGTGTTCTTTTAATAACAGCCTCTTGAATAGTTGACACTGTTGCAAAGTTCATATCTGCAACCCACATAGGGATCACACTAAATCCCTCTTTAATTTTGACTGGTAACTGATCGATAATATCTACAGCTACTGCATCTTTTCCCTGTCTATCTATAATCGTATTAAAATCATATTTCATAACGTTATGCCCCTCTTCCTTATTCGTTATTTATAAGTTTCATTACTTCTTTATGAGTAGGTACATCATCTAGTGTTTTAGAATAATGTGCTATCAACACTTCCTTTGTAGGATCTACAACAAAATAAGCTGGTAGTTGATTTTCATTACCTTCATACTCACCATGTGTAACCCCCTTTATCTTGGCTCTCGTTGCCTTTAAAGCGACCCCTTTAGAAAAAGCTTTCTTTAGATTCTCTATAGGTTCAATCTCCAAGGCTTTATATAAATCCTGATTGGCATCACAGATTATATCAAAAGGAAAGATTTCTTTTGCCTGCCTATCTATACTATCAGCTGTAGACTGTAATACTATCACTTGATTTAGACTGCTTTTATAAAGTACTTTTTCACAATATCACTTAATAATTCAGCTGTACCCTCTACACCTAGTAGTGCTGAATTAATCATCAAATCCATATGATTTTTATCATTGGGATAATACTTTGCATAACGCATATGATAAGCATCTCTTACTTTATCTACTTCTACTATCATTTTTTTTGCTTCTTTGCTAGTCATACCCAACTCGTTTACACAGTTTAAAAGTCTATCCTCATAAGGTGCATAAATATGGATATTAAAATTATTCTTAGCATCTTCTAGAATGTTATCTGCACATCTGCCTACAATAATACAACTTTGCTTTTCTGCAAGTTCCCTAATGGTCTGAGCTTGCACCTTGAAAATTTGATCTTGAATCTCGTTAGTTTCACTCCCAAAAGGATTCTTCATACGTGCCCATCCTGTTGCCACTGTTTCTTCTAAATCACTTATTTCTTTTACTGTCAAACCCATTTTCTTTGCTACTAAGTCTACTATATCACGATCAAAGTATTCTATATTTAAAATTTCTGACATTTTCTTAGCTATAGGTCTTCCTAAACTTCCAAATTGACGTGATATGGAAATACTAAATTTATTCATTATAATCTCCCCTTATTTTATACATAACTTTCGATATACTTCATACCATATTTGACTGTAGCCATTACGCCTATCTTCAGCACCTTTTCATCTATATCAAAATATTCATTATGATGCTCTGCACCTGAACCGTATTCCAAATTTGAGATTCCTAAAAATGCCAGTACACTTGGATAGATCTGTGTATATCTTGAAAAAGATTCAGATGCATACCACGGACTACATTTAGCCACTATTCCTTGCGGATATATCTCTTTAATACCTTCTTGGGCTAGCTTTACACACCCTTCATCATTCATAACAGGTGCAATAAGTACCTTGGTAGTAGGTGCAAATTCAACCCTACAGTCGTTTAATGCTGCCGTATGCTCAGCTACTTTCTTAATAAGTGCAATCGCCTTCTCCCCCTCTTTGGTATCAAAGAACCTTAAGGAGCCTGTAATCTCTGCTGAACTTGGAAAAATATTTGCCGTACCTCCACCCATAATCGTTGTAATACCAAAGGTTACCGTTTTTTCAACATCTAGTTGGTTTACAAATGTACCTGGAATATTGGTAACAATATTAGCTGCTGCATAGACTGGATTTATTGATTTATCCGGTCTTGAACCATGTCCACCTCGTCCATTAACTTGAATGCCAACACCTGCTCCCCCCGCCATTCTAGGTCCTGCTTCTACAGATATTTCTCCTGACTCTAATCCTGAGTACACATGTATTGCCCAAACCGTATCAGGTTTTAATTTTTCTAGCCCCTCAAGTATCTGCTTGACACTTTTTCCACATTCCTCACCAGCTTCAAAGCAAAAGATTAGCCTCCCTACAAGTTTTTCTTTTAACTGATGTAGCACTTGTATACTTCCAAGCAACATCGCTGTATGTGCATCATGCCCACATGCATGACAAGTCCCTTCTTGTTCTGAGACACAAGTTCTTGGCCCGACTAAATTATTCAGATTCTCCTTCATAGGCAAGGCATCCATATCTGCTCTAAATGCAATTGTTGGACCAGTTCTTCCTGTATCCATTATGGCTATAAGAGCTGTTTGTGTAACTTTTTCATAAGGTATATCTAGCACCTCTAACTCATGGCAAACTAATTGACTAGTTTTGTATTCTTCACCGCCTACTTCAGCAAAAGTATGTATTTTTCGTCTCATCTCAATCGTATATTCTTCTACCTGATGCGCACATAATTGAATGGTTCTATTGATATCTATACCCCTTCCCCCTTTCTTATTTCTTATTTGTTATTTTCTATTCCTTATTTCCTTTATCTATCCCCCTAAGATTTAAACCTATTTATACAAGCTGCACTTGGTCTTCTGTTTTAAGAATACGCTTTAAAAATGTTTTTGTTCTTTCTTCTTGTGGATTATCAAATATTTGCTCAGGTGTGCCTTTTTCTACAATAACACCATCTGCCATAAAGATTACTTGGTTGGCAACTTCTCTAGCAAATCCCATTTCATGTGTTACGACAATCATAGTTACACCATCTTTTGCAAATTGCTTCATGACCATTAAGACTTCGCCTATTAATTCTGGATCCAATGCAGATGTGGGCTCATCAAATAAGATAACCTCTGGATTAGCAGCCATTGCTCTAGCAATTCCTACCCTTTGCTGCATCCCTCCTGATAGCTGAGCTGGATAATAGTCATATTTGCCTGCAAGCCCAACCTTATCTAAAAAGGATCTCCCTATTTCATTCGCTTCTGCTTTCTTTACTTTTCTTGCTAATGTAAGCCCCAACGTAACATTTTGTAAGACTGTCTTATTGGCAAATAAATTATAATTTTGAAATACAAATGAGCTGGTTCTTCTAATTTCTAGTTTTTCCTTATTACTTACCTTTTGAAGATTATAATTCTTACCACATAAGTCTAATTCGCCTGAATCAGGCTTTTCTAAAAGATTTAAACATCTTAGAAATGTAGTTTTACCTGAACCACTTGGTCCTAAAATAACAATTACATCTCCTTTATTTACAGTAAGGTCAATACCTTTTAAGATCACATTTTCTCCAAATCTCTTTTTAACGTTTTTAACTTCTAATACAGACATATTATAAGCCCCCTCTATCACTTAATCTTTATGCTAACTTCTTTACACTCTGTGAAAAAATCCCCTCAACTTTATGGCTAAACACTTCTAACATAAGGCCTATTACCCAAAATACTAACGCCGCTGCAAGGTAAGCTTCCATATAACAATAATACGTATTTCCTGCAATTTTAGCTCCATTCATAATATCTACAACACCTATAACATTCACCAATGCTGTTGCCTTTACTAAAGATAAAATGCTATTTGTAATGGGTGGAATAACTGCACGTATTGCTTGTGGTGCAATAATATGGAAGAAAGTCTGTAACTTGGTAAGTCCTATAGCATAACCTGCTTCATATTGTCCATGATCAACGGCCATAAGGCCTGATCGAATCACCTCAGAAATACCTGGTAAACAGCAGATCGTAAGGGCAACAATAGCAACATACATTAAATTCACATCCTTAATACTAATATTAAGGTGTAGTACCTGCATAATCTTAGTAAAATTTGAATTATAAATAATAAATACGATTAGTAAAATAAGGTTAGGCGGTAACGCCTTTAGTAAGGCAAGCACTACATCAAATAACTGCTTAAATCCTCTCACTTGATACGTACGTGCCATTGCAATAAATGTTCCTACGAATACACTAATTGCAAGTGTAATCAAACTCATCATGAGATTCTGGGGAATATAAGTTATTGCTGCTTTTAAACACATCATAAAGTAATCGCCATTAATCATACACTTGCCACCTCCTCCACTTTTTTAGCTACTCTATACTTTTTAGTGATTTTATGTCCGCTCTTGCCAAAGTCTAACTTCCTATTTATATAGTTAAAGATCTGTTCCATTACAATACTAATCAGTGCAAATACAATGGCACAGCATACATAGCCTTCTAATACATGACCGGTCTTAGCACCAATGGATACCGCTTTCCCAATCATATCGATGACACCAACTAAGTATGCTAAGGCCGTTGCTTGGAATAAGGAAATAAAAATTGTGCCAAAAGTTGGTAGGGCAATACGCAATGCTTGTGGTGCAATAACATGCACCATAGTTTGTGTTTCCGTTAAACCTGCGGCACGACCGGCTTCTGTTTGACCTGTAGGAACTGCCAAAATAGCAGCCCTAATCGTTTCTCCCATAAATCCGGCCATATTAAGTCCATAAGCCAACAATACATAAACTATATTATTAATCTCAGCTATATCTACACCTAATGACTTCAAGACGGCTGGAGCCCCAAAATAGACAACAAACATCTGGCATATAACGGGTGTACATCTTATATAGGAAATAAATATGGTAACAATCTGATCGAGTACAACAACCTTTCTAATTCTAATAATTGCTAAAATACATCCCAAGGTTACCCCCATTACAAATGACCCAAGAACGATTTGCAAGGTAATCGGAAACTTTTGAATAATCGTTGGAAAATATTCTATAACTCTTCCCCATTCAAACATACTATCCCTCCTTCCTATTTCAAACACTTTATTTTTTTGAGTAGTCTTTACCTAAAATTTCTTCTGAGATTCCTTTTAATATCCCTTCTTCTCGTAATTCACGAATCGCTGTATCCACATCTTGTTGAAGTTCTTCTGCTCCTTTTGGATAGATGAAATAAGCACCATCATTATAGCCTTCTGGCGTTATATTGTAATCGCTATAAGCTAAGACATTATCGTATTTTGAATTAAATAAATTCAAATCGTATTCACTCTCGATAAATACATCATAGAGGCCATTTTTTATACCTGTTGCAATAACGGATAAGTCTGTTGCATACTCCACTTTAAGGCTACTATCAGGGTTCTCTTTGTTCCAGTTAAGGAGTATGGTCTCAGCCATTGTTCCATTTGTTGTAACAGCTGTTAATCCTTTACAACTCTCAAAATCTGTAATACCTGTTCTTCCTTTTAAATAACCTACATGGAAACTACCAAAGTACATATCAGCTTCTTCTGCATAGAGATAATTTTCTGCTCTCTCATCTGTATAGCCAAAGTGATGTACTGCCATATCATACTTTTTCGTATCCAGCCCAATAAGTAAGTTACTAAAGTCATCAGGATTAATAGTAAATTCGTATTTATCCTCTAATTTCTCTGCTACGGCACACACAACCTCATAGTCGTAACCTGCTGGGTTTTCATCATCATCTAAATAGCAAAAGGGTACAAAAATATTACCAATTCCTACTGATACCTTTATTTTATCTGACGCATCCTTTTCACTTTCCCCCTCGCTTCCTTTAGTTGTTTCTACTGTTTTTGTATCACTCTTACTACATCCACCTAATGTTAAACTCATCATTGTAATCACTGTACATACACCCATAGCTTTTACTAACATTTTCATTCTTTTCATATACTCTGCCTCCTTTGGATTTTTAAATAAACAAAATAGGCGCTAGCTCTAATCATAATTAGATACTAACGCCTTTGTTAATTTCACTTATTTTATTTATTCTTATTTTTAATGGTTATATAACAAAAAGGTGCAATTTGCTTTTTCAACAAATTGCACCTTTGCAACCTACCTATTTAATATGTAGATGTTTTCTTGAATTTATATCAAGAAGTATAGACTTAGTTTTTTTAGCTGTCAATACATTTTTTCATATATGTCATTTATTTCCTAAAATATCTTTCGCAAGAAGTAATTGAAATTTGTCGAAAAAAATGTTATGCTACCAACATTAAAATCAAATTACACTATGAAAGAGAGCTTGTTTCATAAGCTCTTTTTTAATGTTTAGAGAGAGGTATAAATATGATAAAAGTTGATAACTTATCTTACTCCTTCCCGGACAAAGATCTCTATAATAATATTTCATTTACAATAGAAGAAGGACAACACTGTGCCTTCATCGGTACAAGCGGTAGTGGAAAAAGTACGCTTATTGATATGATTATGGATCCTGAAAAATATATGTATGATGGCGACTTGGAAATTGCTCCAAATTGTAGAATCGGCTATGTCAGCCAGTTTAGTGGATTAGATACTACTAATGAAATGACTGTTTTTGAATATATTGGAGAAACCTTTATCAAGCTACAAAATGAAATCACATCTATCTGTACTGAAATGGAAACCGCTTCTGACCTTGAGACTTTACTTGAAAAGTATCAAGAAGCACTAGATGCCTTTGAAGCCATTGGCGGAGATGATTTTGAAAGTAAAATTACTAAACAACTTAGCTTGGCTAACCTTAGTAAACACGAAAATCTTATGGTTTCTAAACTAAGTGGTGGTGAGTTCAAACTTATTCAAGTTATTAAAGAAATGCTCACAAGTAAAGACCTACTCATTATGGATGAACCTGATGTCTTTTTAGATTTTGAAAATCTTAATTCTCTTAAGAATCTAATCAATGCACACAAAGGTACATTGCTGGTTATTACACATAATAGATATCTGCTCAACCACTGCTTCAATAAAATTATTCATCTTGAAAACATGGACCTTCAAGAATTTGACGGACGTTATATCGATTATAATTTCTCATTACTCGAAAATAAAATTGAACTTCAAGAACTGGCTACTGCTGATACAGAAGAAATCGAAAGAAACAATCAATTAATCAACAAACTAAGAACAGCAGCAACTAACAATTCTGAGCCTGCTCGTGGAAAAGCTTTAAAAGCCCGCGTTAAAATACAAGAACGCTTAGAAGCACGTAGAATCAAAGCACCATTCTTAGCAATCAAGCAGCCAGAAATTCAATTTGCTACAGATGAAAAAAGTGAAGAAAGCACTGTACTACAAGTAAATGGGTACAGCGTTGCCTTCAATGAACCACTTTTAGAAAATGTTAACTTTGAGGTTAAATCTACAGAGAAAATCGCCCTTATCGGTCCAAATGGTTGTGGGAAGTCTACACTTCTTCGTGCAATCTTTAAAAATGAGCATCAAGCCATTGCGTTTAGTGAAGATGCTCAAGTAGCCCTTTTATCTCAACTTCAAGGTGAAATGTTGGACGAATCTCAAACTATCCGCGAAGTATTCTTTGAAGCTGGCTTAACAACAGATGAAGCCATTCACTTACACCTTATGAAATATAGCCTTGAAGAAAAAAGTCTTCAGACTAAAATAAGCACCTTATCTGGTGGCGAAAAAAATATGCTTCAACTTGCTAAACTGTCTTTACTTAATGCTGATTTCCTACTTCTCGATGAGCCAACAAGTCATTTAGATACTTATTCACAAATCGCATTAGAAAAAGCACTTACTGACTACAACGGTGCCATTCTTATGATTTCCCATGACTTCTACTCCATTATCAACTGTATGGATGCTGTTTTGATTATTGACGATAAAACAGTTAGAAAAATGAGTATGCGTAAATTTAGAAAGATGATTTATGCAAATCATTTTAATAAAGATTATTTAGAAATTGAACAAAAGAAAAAAGATGTTGAACTCAAAATTGAGCTTGCATTAAAAGAAAACGATTTTGTTCGTGCAAATATCCTTTGTGAAGAGTTAGCAACACTTATTCAACAGCTTTAAAAAAATATATGAGTAATAAAAGGAAACCTCCTAAAACTGATCTCAGTGATAGGAGGTTTCCTTTTATTACTTTTATCTTCTAAATCTCTAAATCTTTTTCCCAACTTGCTTGTTCTAGTAACCCCTCAATACTTGAGCGGCATCTTTGGCCTCTACAAGAGCCAGCCATAGCACCTGTTGCTGCTCTTACTTTTTCCAATGTATCTGCACCATTTGCAATGGCTTCTTTAATAGCCGCGCGTGTAACTACGCGGCATGGACATGTCTTGGTTAATCTATCTTTAATTGCTTGTTCATCAATAGGACTCATAGTTATTCCTACACTTTCTGCTTTTCTTGAAGGTAGAATAACACATAAAATAATTATTATCAACTAATATCTTTTAGAAATATTTTCTGAACTTATTATTTGTTTTTTGCACGCTCTAATACAAGTTTCATTTTTTCTTGTACATACTCATAACCATTAGGTCCATGGGTTTTAGTACAGCCCATGCAGCTTTTAATACCTGATTCTAAATATGTATAGTTACCTCCGCAATCCTCTTTAAGCATATATAAAGGACAATAACAGAATAAACAATTAAAGTCTTCTATGTTGTCTATTTTATGGCAAGGAAAATACTCACATGCTTTATTTTGAAACTTTTTATAACCTTCCATCTAGCTACCTCCTAAGTGTTAGTCTCTCTTATTTTACCCTTAGAAGACCTTATCTTGCAATCATTAGAATTTATGTCTTAATATTAAGCAAACTGAGCTTCATATAGTGAACAATAAAATCCTCTTTGTGCCATTAGGCTTTCATGTGTGCCTTGCTCTACTACATTCCCTTCTCTTACAACTAAAATAGTATCTGCATTTTGAATCGTCGAAAGGCGATGGGCAATGACAAAGCACGTTTTATTCTCCATTAATTTTCGCATAGCCTGCCCTATTTGAATTTCCGTTCTTGTATCTACATTAGAAGTTGCCTCATCTAAGATGAGCATAGGTGCATCTAATAACATCGCTCTAGCAATAGTTAGAAGCTGCTTCTGCCCTTTTGAAATATTAGCCCCTTCATCACTAATGACTGTATCATACCCTTTAGGTAGTCTTTTAATAAATGAATGAATCTTAACAGCTTTTGCGGCTTCCATAACTTCTTCTCTTGTTGCACCTTCTTTGCCATAAGCAAGATTGTCATAAATCGTTCCATGGAATAACCAAGTATCCTGTAATACCATAGCAAAGGACTTTCTAAGACTCTCACGAGTGAGGTCTGTACTTAAATGGTCATCCACTAAAATCTTGCCGCTTTGAATGTCATAAAAACGCATCAAGAGATTAATGAGTGTCGTCTTCCCTGCCCCTGTAGGACCTACAATGGCAATTAACTTACCTGGTTCTACCTTTAAGGATAGATCATGAATAATAGTTTTTCCTTCTTCATATCCAAACTGAACATGACTAAGCTCTACTTTCCCTTGTACCTTTTCTTCACTTCCAAGAGCTATGGCCCCTTCACTATCCTCTATTTCATTGAGTTCATCTAGTAAACTAAAGATGCGTTCTGTTGCAGCTAAAGATGATTGGAGCTCACTCACAATATTAGCAGCCTCATTAATAGGCCCAGAAAACTTTCTAGAGTAGAGAATAAAGGAAGAGATGTTACCAATTGTCATCTTACCTGCTAAGAATAACATGGCTCCAAATACACTGATAAGAGATAAGGATAAGTTATTGATAAAGTTAACACATGGCCCTGTCATTCCACCATAATAATCGGCTTTATAATAAGCATCTACTGCCTCTTTATTTTTCTTACCAAACTTAGCCAGTACATTCTCCTCTTGAGTATAGGCTTTTAATGTTTTTTGTCCAGATACCATCTCCTCTGTAAAGCCATTAAGTAATCCAAGCTTTGCTGATCGCTCTCTAAAGAGTGGTCTGGTCTTACTGGTAATAAACTTTGTAATGCCTATAGATAAAGGTACTGTAAAGCAAAAAACTAAGACTAGGCTTTTGGAAATCACCAGCATCATTGAAAGTGCACCCGTTACAGTAATGAGTGTAGTCAGCATCTGAATCAGATCACTAGATAAAGAACCATTAATCGTATCTATGTCATAAGTAATACGACTGATAATATCCCCCGTCTGCCTTGTATCAAAATACCCGACTGGTAGTTGTAACAGCTTATCAAATACATCTTTTCTCATACGTTTTACTACCTTCTTACTTATGGTAATCATTAAGACAGATAACCAATAAGAAAGTATACTCGATACGAGATAAAAGACTATCATCCATCCTGCATAATAAAAGACTTTATTAAACTGTACTTTTCCAACACCCACTATGGCATCTACTGCATAACCTGAAAGCATAGGACCAATAAGGGCCAATAAATTGCTTCCTACAGTTAGGATAAATGCACCCAACAATAACCATTTGTATTGCATCAAATAGAGGGTTAGCCTAATCAGTGTTGCTTTTTTATTTTTTGCTTGATTCATAGCCTTTTGACCTTTTATGCTTTTGCCTCCAGCTAATTCTCCTACAAATCCACGTTGACTCATCTTAAGCTACACCTCCCATTTGTGATGCACTAATCTGTCTATAGGAATCACATTGTGCCATTAGTTCATCATGTCTGCCATAGCCAATCATTCGTCCTTCTTCTAAGACAATAATATGGTCTGCTTGCATGATAGAACTTACCCTTTGGGCTACAATAATCTTAGTGGTACGTTTAAAGTGGCTACTTAGTTCCTGACGCAACATAGCATCTGTTTGATAATCTAATGCACTAGATGAATCATCAAGGATAAGGATTTCTGGATGGGCTGCCAATGCTCTTGCAATAAGGATTCTTTGCTTTTGTCCACCACTTAAATTAGCCCCTTTAATATCTAGAGCTTCTTCTAAATTATTCGTTTTCTGCTCTACAAATTCCTTCGCTCTTGCATAAAGCAATGCTTCTTGTATTTCCTCTTCACTTAAATTTCTCCCAAGATTTACATTTTCTAAGATTGTATCTTCAAAAATCATATCATTTTGAAAAGCAACACCAAACTTACTTCGTAACTCTTGAAGTGGAATACTTCTAATATCCCTTCCATCTATTAAAATACGCCCTTCCTTTACATCGTAAAAACGTAAAAGGAGACTGACGATTGTACTCTTCCCTGCACCTGTTCCACCCAAGATTCCTAATGTCTCTCCCGGTTTTATGTAAAAACTAATATCCTTTAAGTCCTCTTCTTCACCTTGGTTATAGGCAAAGGAAACCTTCTCAAATACTATATGATACCCCTCATTTACTGCCTTATCTGTAGCAATATTTTCATCTTCATAATCCTTTAGAATTTCTATAACTTCCATATCATCTTCTAAGGCTAAAATAGTATCAATACGGTTTGCTGAAGCAATAGCTTTTGAAAGAATGATAAACATCTTAGATATAGAAATCATCGCATTTAGGATAATGGTAAAATAGGTCATAAAAGCTAAGATCTTCCCTACTTCACTTAAGCCACTATCCACTCTAAAAGCCCCTACAGTCAATACACCTACTAAGGCTAAGTTCATAATGACACTTACACTTGGGTCAATAATTGCCATGATCATTCCAGCTTTTTGCTCTTGTGCTACCACTTCATCATTGATCTTTTCAAAACGTTTCTTCTCGTAATCTTCCTTTGACAGTGCCTTAATAACACGAATCCCACTAATATCTTCTCTAACAATTCTTACAAAATGATCAATGGATTGTTGTAACTGAGTGTACATCGGAATACTTCTTTTAGATACCTTCAGCATAATCCATACTAAAAATGGCAAGGTAATAATAAGTACACAAGCAAGTACTGGATCTAACGTTAAAGTTACAATGATTCCTCCTATTAAAAGGATTGGTGCCCTTACCCCTAGACGCTGCATTCTTCCTATCATCTGATGCACATTATAGGTATCTGTTGTCAGTCTAGACATAAGTGAAGGTTTGGTATACGTATCAATATAAGCATCTGATAAGTACATTACCTTCTTAAACAAATCATTTCTAATATGCTCTGTTGCCTCACTCGCCACTTTAGATGCCATCCTATTAGCAATGATGTTAAACGAGACAGCTAAAAAGGAGCATACAATCATCATAAGCCCCCATAAATAAATTTTACTCTTATCCTGAATAGGAATAATTGTATCAATCATATAAGCCAATATCCATGGTAAACAAAGGTCCATAATAGAACCTACAAACTTGATGATAAAACCTATACTCATACGAAAATAATAAGGTTTCAAATAATACGATAAAATTTTTTGCATTGTTGTCTCCCTCCTTCACAGCTGTCATATTATTATTCGCATGTTTATTATTCTATCACAATTTAGAATTTAGTTTCAAATTTTACTCTATTCATTTCTCTAATTCTTTTAGCCATTTATTTAAGACTGGGTGCAATGCTTGTACAATTTCAAAATCACCTTCAAAATGAATATTATATAACGTCTCTGTATCCCAATCTTTCATCTCAATATAATGAGTGGTTACTTCCTCTGGGATCGGTAGCTCATAACCTTTACACATTTTAATAAGTGTTTTTAACTGATGTGTAAAGTTAGAAGGAAGACCGTTAACCTCTAATAAATGCTTAAGTGCTAACTCTATAATCATATGCGTATGAAAACATGCATTGACTAAATCGTCTTCATTTACCCCTTCATTCAAATATTCCATTTCTCTATTTAAAAACTTCAAATTCCGCCTTGCTAAAACCAACATACCTGTCATATGTTATCACCTACTTTAGAATTATATATTAGAAGATTATATCCTTTTTTATAAGGAGATAAACAGTTATCTGCTATAAGCAATTTATTTTTTTCTTATCTTTAAAGTATGATACGTTTGATTCCTATAAACTTGTATCTCATAATCTGTTCCTTCTTCTAGTTGCTTATACACCCTCATAAAGTCTTGGGTATCCACTATTTTTTCATCATTAACCTTTCTAATAACATCACCTATACGAAATCCTTGCTCTACCCACCAACCTATTGCCGGAATGTCTAAAAGGTACATTCCTTTATAATCTGGGAGCCCAGTTGCTGAACGTAATCCATCATCTGTAATATCTATGAGTTTTGCATCTTCTAGTTCATAGTAACTTTCTTCACTTCCTCCATAGATATAGACATATACAGGTGGATTAGGTTTATCTTGTCTTCCAAAATCTTGGTCCGTCATAGGAAAGTTCTTAAACCCTAACTGTAAGGCATCTGAAGTTACCTTAAGTGAGTAATCATTTGAAGAAGGCTGATTAAATACTTCCTCATCTTTGTAACACACATTATCTTTAAATCGTGTTGTATTTCCTTCATTGATGGCAATAAAGTTATAGGCTTTATAGTTATAAATTATGTTATTGAAAAACATATCTTCATTCATTGCATAAGTACAATGTATTTCAAAGCAACAACCTATAAGAATGTTATTATATACTTTACGATCAAAACCTTCTCTTGTTTTTATGCCTACGCCTAAACATAAATTATTATAGATTTCATAGTTAGAAGATCCATCATCTAAATCTATTCCAAAAGCATGATTTCCATGAATACGGTTGCTTCTAATAATAGTTCTACTTCTTGCATCTAATAATGCATAAGGGCGCTTTTCCTTTCCAAATAGCCCTGTTGTATTATATTCTGGCACAGACCAAAAGCGGTCTCTTCCCCATGAATTAAAAGGTCCATGATCACCTGTTTCTCTTACACAATCAAACAAATCGTTGCCTTCTATAATATGTCCTCCGAACGTTCCATCACTTATATTAATACCCGCTCGTGGTACATGATGAATTGTATTTTTAGATACTGTAACGTTCTCTGAGATAGAAATACAAACCCCTGCAGACTGCTTCTCATAAATCCCACTATTATAAATATAATTATTACTAATCATTATATTTCTTGGATAGTCTTCTGTTTTTGGACCAACTTCATAGTCTTCTATTGTTGTTTTATGATTTTCCCATGTAGAGGGATCTCTTGTGGCTTTTTGTAATCCTACAACTAATATACCTGATGCGCCTATATTTTCTATATCGTTATAATCAACCACATGTCCCTTGTTATAAGCTGACATCATTATCCCATTGCCACCTAAATCATAAAACTTGCACTTCTTAATATTAATCCCTTCTGCATTTTCTATGTAGATAGCACCAGCTCTAGCTATCCCCCAGTCCCCTCTTAAGGGATGCTCATAGCGCCTTGTAAAAAGTGTGCGATGAGTGCAAGTAAATGTTAATCCCTCCAAAGTAATATTCTGGATTGGTTCTTCTATAGATTTTCCTTTAAAAGTAAATAGTGTTTCTAATGTTGCACCTTCAAAGGTAGCTTGCTCTAAATCCTCTCCTTTTGGGGGATAAAAATATAATTTCCCTGTATCTGAGTCGTAGTACCATTCCCTTTCACTATCCAACTCTTCAAAAATATTTTCTACCATAACTTTTTTCCTGCTATGTCCTGCACCCCTATTATTATCACCTACCCAGTCATATATTAATTGTTGATCTACAGTCTTCCCCTTAATCCTATAAGAGTTTCCACCCCAATCCTTTTCATGAAGGGCTCTTATATAACCACCTTTAGGATTTTCCCATGTAGCTACTCTCTCTTGTGACAAAGCTTGTTCACTATATCCATTTAATATTTCATCTTCTACATAATTGGGATATCTACATAAAACCTGTGTCTTACCATTCATCAATAACATATCAAAATCATGATTCATCCCAATATCAGCTACTTTAATACCATTCTTATATGCTTTCCACTGTGTGTTTAATAACACACCCCCACTTATAATCACCTCTTCGTCTAAATAATGGCTAAAACAAATATGTAATAATGGATTCATCACTATTTCTTCATCAAATATTAAAGTATTCTTTAATCTATAAATTCCCTTCCTTATCCAGAAAATAATCTTTCCTCTATGGGTTCCATGCTCTTTTATCACTTCTATAGCCTTTTCAAAACTTTTAAAGGGTTTTTCCAAACTTCCTATATGGGTATCACATCCATCTGTTGCTATATAAAACTCTAATTGTTCATTAGGCATTCTACTTTCGCTCCTTATCATCATACAGTATAAGCCCTATTGTATGATGATATGCTCCACTAACCAATATAAAATCATAGCCTGATTTTATATTTTTATATACATTTTTTTATAATCTGTTGGCGACACACCATTTTCTTTCTTAAAAGTATTAGAAAAATAATATTGATTTTCAAATCCTAATGTATATGCTATTTCAGACATACTTTTATTGCTATAGATAATCAACTCTCTAGCTTTCTCCATCTTTAACTGATTCATATATTGCAGAAAAGTAATACCTAAGCTTTTCTTGAAAATCTTAGAAAAATACTGTGTACTATAACCAAACTCATAAGCTACTTCTTTTAAACTTATTTTCTTATCCAAATTTTCATCGATAAATTTTAAAATTTCTTCTAATGCTTCTTGTTTATAGTGATGCTTAATTTTTATTTGATCTATATCACAGGCTTCTAAATAATGTTCAAAAACTTGATACAACAAAATCTTTATTTTTAAACTATTTAAATATCCCTCTTTTTGTTCCCACACTTCTATCATTTGTTTGAAAAGAAATTCTATATAGTCTGGATCCCTAGGCGTTACAAAATTTGGTACTTTCATCACCTTGAATATATTGGTTGCTCCTGGCATGGTATTAAAATGACAATAATATTTTTCAAACGTATTCTCTTGATTCATTACAGAAAAAGAATGTCTGTGCTGCTCTGGCAAGAAATACATTTGCCCTTTCTTTGGAAAAAACTTCTCCTCTTCTAGCATAAAGTACCCCTCTCCCTCTTTGATATAGCCTAAGGCGCTACGTGGTGAAAGATAGTAGTCTTGCTTCCAGTCTTTAGAACATTTCACGTAACTTGCCGTACTTAATCTCACATTAAACTTTTGCATACACTCATTAATGATTACACTTTTCATGACTTACTCCTTATATAGCTTTAATTTCTATTTTTATATTTTTAGTGTATTATAATTTTATATTATGTAGGATTAAACTTCACTTCTTCTCCATCTATAATCACCTTATTATAAACTATATATTTCACCCCAGCCCCCCCTATACGCTTTTTATCTCAATTATAACTTATAGTATAAAATCATCCTAAAACAACAAACCACCTTAAGAAACGTCGTTATACAATCCAATCGGATCAGGCGTTTCTTAAGGTGGTTTTACCTTTTAATCTTTATAAATTATTTTTTTATAAAGTCTCCTTCTTTCATAATCATTTCCATGTTGTCTACATCAATGGCACGAATATTTTCCAAAGGATTTCCATTAATAACTAAAATATCTGCGAATTTACCTGCTTCAACTGTTCCTGTAATATCACCTACATTTAACATTTCAGCCCCTACTTTAGTTGCTGCAACAAGTGTATCCATTTCTGAAATACCTGCTTTTTCTACGAATGAATACATTTCACCAATAGCTGTAATACCATAAGGTGTTAAACTAGAGCAGAAAGAGTCAGAACCAATGGTAAGTCCAATACCTTTGCCTTTTGCTTTTCTTAAGTTTGCATAAACACGATTAAGTTCTTTTTCTGCTACTGTTGCACCTTCATATTGATCATGTACTTCTGGGATATAAGGAGGTGCATAAGTTTTGAACCATTCATTTAAGAACTGAATAGTTGGACAGAAGTAAATCCCTTTTTCAGCCATAATATCAAGACATTCATCATTTAAAGTTTGACCATGGATAATAAGATGTACACCAGCTTTAGCAGAATCTAAAGCACCGCCATAACCTTCTGCATGTGACCATACTGGAATGCCTACCATGTTACATTCATCTACAACTGCTTGAATTTCTTCTAATGTATAATGTTGATCTAATTTTTTATCCCATCTCCAGATACCGCCACCTGTTGACCAAATTTTGATAGCATCTGGGCTTTCTCTAAGTCTTCTTCTTACTGCTTTACGTAAATCCCAAGGGCCATCTACACGTTCTGCCCATGGATGAGATTGATCATTATACCAAGATGGTAATCTATGTGAATCACCATGTCCACAAGTACGTGCAAAGCCTAATCCTGTTCCTACAATACGAGGCCCTTTCATAACCCCAGCTTCAACCATATTACGGATATGTAACCCTGAACGTGAGATTTCACCAACAGTAGTTAATCCTCTTTCTAAACATTCTTTTGCTTGTTGTACAGCAACAACTGTTTTTTGAATAGGATCTTCTAGTACCCAATCACTATCATCATCTGTCAAGTTTCCGCTAAAATGAAGATGTGTATCAATTAACCCTGGCATAATCGTTTTACCAGCAATATCTACCTTTTTATAGTCATCTCCAAAGGCTTTCATTTCTCCTGCATACACAATTTTCTTATCTTCTATTAATACTAAAGAATTTTTAATAGGTGCTTTACCTGTACCATCAATTAAAAGACCATTTACAAATGCTATTTTTTTCATTGTTGACCCCCTAAATTTATTTTATTTATTTAAAGAATAGCCATTAGAGCTACTTCTTTTCTTAGTTGAAATAAGCTTAAGTACTATACCAATTGCAATCCAGCCTAAAACAATAATCCATTCTACAGCATTTAATGCTGCTGGACTTGCTGGAATAACCATAAGTGCTACGATAAGAGAACCACATAAACAAGCTGCCCCAATACCAATCTTTCCACCTGGTACTTTATAAGGTCTTGGAAGATCTGGTTCTGTTTTTCTCATTCTTAAGCAAGCAAAACTTACCATTGTACATGAGAATATAAATGCAAGCGCTGAAACATTAGTTAATGGCACTAACATTTTCTTACCAAGGAATGGCCCAAGAATGGTAAGTGCTGCAATTAGATAATTGGCTGTAGTTGGTGTACCCTTTTCAGGATCTACCTTTGCAAAAGACTCTGGTAATTGTTTTTTACGACCCATTGCAAGTAAAATACGTGTTGTTGCGCCGTAGAAAGAATTCATAGGCCCCATTGGCCCAAGTGTTGCAATACAAAGCATCACAATATATAAAATCATGTTAATACCTTTTAAACAAGCAAGTGCTGGTACTGTGTTTTGTACAAAGTCTGACCAAGGAATAATGGTACCAAATGAATAAATACAAACCATATAAAATCCACCAGCTGCGAGTAGAGCTAGCCCTATAATCTTGCCAAATCTATTCCAATCCAATCCTTCTGCTGCTTCTTCTGCTTGTTGTGGAATGGTATCAAATCCCGCATAGAAGAAAGGTGTCATAACTAATACAGAAATAATCCCTGCAAATAAACTGGTTGCTGTTGTACTTGAAGTCGCTCCATCTACTTGTGCAAATATTGGTGTAATATTGCTAGGTCCACCTTTAATAAAAGAGATTCCCATTGCTAATACCATACCGCATAATAATGCTTTAGTAAGGAACGCTTGTAATTTAGCTGCAGAAGATGCTCCTTTAAAGTTCAACCAAATAACATACCCTGCAAAACAAAGTGCTATAATCGTTGGGAATAAGTATACATCTGCCCCAAGAATGGTATATAGCTTAACTGAACGTAAAATAGGGAAAAATTCTCCAAACATGTCTGAGACTAATGTAGAGATTGCAATAGCTTCCCAAGGGCAAAGAATACCATTTCCTAGCGCTAGCAACCAACCTGTAATATAAGAAGCATTACTTCCAAAAGTTCGGTCTACATACTCTACGATTCCCCCTGAAATAGGAATAGCTGCTGTTAATTCTCCAAATACGGCTCCTATTGGTAGTAAGAAAATTGCTCCAATAAGAAATGCAATCATTGCGGCTACAGGACCTCCGCCAATAATCATCCAGTCACCAACTAATAAAACCCATCCTGTACCGATAATCGCCCCAAATCCTATAGTAAAAAAATTCCATAGTGAAAGCGTTTTTTTCATGCCTACACCTTCTGATGGCTTTATCTTTTCCATCGTTTCATATCCTCCCCTACAAATATTTTATTTTAAATCACTAAATTTATTAGTAAAAACACACTTACAAAAGGTCTTTTTCTTTTTATATTTTTGTGTATTTTTACTCGTGACTATAGTCTACTCTTTCTTTTTTTTATTTCAACAGAAGTTACATAAAGTAGACTTTTGATGTCAAAATCGGGATTTTCTTTTAAATGCACATGAGCACTTACTTTATCAGATTCTTCCTGATTTGTATTGTAAATTACAAAAATATGTTGTAAAATTCCTATCATATAACGACTGATAGAGTTGATCTTACATTTGGGGAGGGGTTACTGTGTTTTATATTGCCTTATGTGATGATAATTCATATGACTTAGAGCTAACATCTGAATATATACATGAGTTAAAAAAGGAACATTGGCAAATTGAAGATATATACATAGATAATGGAATAGAACTTGCAGAAATGAGTAAGAACGGACGACGCTTTGACCTTATCGTTTTAGATATGTGTATGGAACCTATAGATGGTATTGAAACCGCCCGTATTATTCGTCAATATGATCCTGAAGTTCCCATTATCATTCTTACGTCTTCTGTGGAATACGCTATTGACGGATACAAAGTCAATGCACTACGTTATCTTATCAAGCCTGTTAATAAAGAAGAGTTTCTTGACTTAATAAAAGAAACTCTTTTTAAAATTTCAAGACATAACAAAAAGTATTTTATATTTACGAACGAAGATGGATTAAATAAAATCGCACTAGACAATATTTATTACTTTGAGTCCAATATACGTACTATTTATTTAATAGCTAAAGACGGAACCTTTACTTTTACAGGCAAAATCAGTGAGGTTGAAGAACAACTTAAAAATGTAGGGTTTGTACGTACACACAAAAGCTATATTGTTAATTTAAAACATGTTTCGAATATTTTTAAGGAATCAATTATATTAGAAAATAAAAAAGAGATTTTATTAAGTAAACATAAAAGAAAAGAAGTTGCCAAACAGCTTTTAGAGTATATGGAGTATGCTTTATGACCATTACGCTTCAAGACTTTTTCACCTATTTCTTTTTATCTATAGCTGAAACCATCATCCTACATCAACTTTTGGTATCTTTTTTAAATAAAAATACCCTTATTTTTGAAAAGTACTTTGTAGGATTATTTGGCTATTTTATTTTTCAAATGATTACATACTTTATAGGCTGTCCTTTATTTTCTACTGCTATTTACTATTTCATCTTTACAAGCATTATTGCTACAATCTTCTTTATGGATAGTACTGAAATTAAGATTATTGCTTCTTCATTGTTTGTTATGCTCAATTACTCCTGTAAGATCTTTGGTGTCCTTGTTGCTACATTAACCCATAATCTTACACTTTCTTTACTGCCTAGTCAGATGATTTTAAATGCTAAAGCTGAAATTATAGCTTGTATATTCTTTTTAATTTGTGTACGTATTATTATTTATTGTCGCCATCTACGACTCAAAAATAATTTAATCACTTATAGTATTATTATTTGTATCTTTCCAGCAGCTGTACTTTTTTTAGCAACTAGGCTTTTTCTACATCGTCTAACAGTATTTAATCTTACGTTTTATTTTGAAATAGGATGTTTATTATTTTTTACTTCCCTCGCACTTTTTTACCTACTAGATAAAACTGTTGTGATTAAAGAAAGTAGTGAAAAATCTGCACTGATGGAAAATCTTATGCACATTCAAGAGCAATACTATAGTAAATTAGAGGATTCCCAAAAAGAAATCGCCTCTATGCGTCATGATATGAAAAATCATCTAGGATGTATCCAGTCTATGTTAGAGAGTGATCACTACGCTGAGGCAAAAGATTATATTACTGATCTCTATGCAAAAAGTACTCATCTCTCCTCTCCTGTACAAAGTGGGAATGTAATGGTAGATATTATTCTTAATCAAAGCCTGTCAAAAATGTCTAGCCATAATATCACCTGTCAAGTGAATGCAATTCTCCCTCCTACACTCCCTATTAATAACCTAGACCTATGTATTCTTTTAGGAAATCTCCTTGATAATGCATTAGAAGCCTGTAATCGTATGGAAGGTTCTTCTGAAGAACGTTTTGTAACCTTAAATATGTGTATAAAAAAAGAAATGTTATATATTCGTGTTGCTAACTCCTTTGATGGTATCGTTAATGTAACCAACAACATTTATCACACTGTAAAAAAGGGACAATACATATGTGGTATAGGACTCTCTAACATCCATAAAGTTGTTAATAAATATCATGGAGAAATGGACATTTCCTATACTGATGAAATTTTCACTGTTTCTACACTGCTTGGATTAGATTCTGATGCTTAGAAGTTACTTATAACTTAAGACTTACTCCAAAACATAAGCCACCCTATGAATAATCTTTATACTATCAAAGTAGAAAAGATCATTCTTAGGGTGGCTTATTATCTTTTTATTATTATAGGCTTATCTTCAAATTAGATAACAGCAATCATTTCTTCAACCCATTTGCATAAGTTGACAGAAGCTTTTTGCGCTGTTTCCACAACACGTTGGTGAGAGTGTTTACATTGTTGGATCCCTGTTGCCATGTTGGTAATACATGAAATACCAAGTACATCCATACCTAAGTAGTTAGCAACAATTGTTTCTGGAACAGTAGACATACCAATGGCATCTGCTCCCATACCACCATACGCTCTAATCTCAGCAGCTGTTTCATAGTAAGGTCCCATAAATCCTGCATAAACACCTTCTTTGTATTCAATGCCTAATTGCGTTGCAACTTCTTTAGCCTTTTCAATAAGATCTAATTTATAAGGCTCAGACATATCTGGGAATCTTGGGCCAAAACGTTCATCATTTTTACCCATAAGTGGATTATCACCCATTAAATTGATAAAATCTGTAATCAGCATTAATGTACCTGGGCTAAACTCTGTATTGATTCCACCACAGGCATTTGTTACGATAATTTTTTCAACACCGAGCTGTTTCATCATATAAACTGGATAAGTAACTTCTTTCATTGTATAGCCTTCATAATAATGGAAGCGCCCTTGCATAAGAAGAACCTCTACACCATTAATCTTACCAAACGCTAATTTCCCTGCATGACCTTCTACTGTAGATTGAGGAAAATTAGGAATTTCTGAGTAATCTATGCTCTTAATATCTTCTACGATATTTACAAGATCACCAAGACCTGATCCTAAGATAACAGCTATTTTAGGTTGATTGCTTACTTTTGATTGAACATATTGTACTGATTCCATAACTTTATCGTACATATTAAAAGCCTCCTTGAAGTTGGTTTATTAGATTTACCTTATTATATAGTATATGTTTCATCTTTTCTACTTCCTATACCCTACTTTATTTTTATAAACCTTACAAGTTAAAACTCCTCATAAAAACTAAGCCACCTTAAGTTCAATCTTACTGTTCTTAAGGTGGCTTAGTTTTCTTTTAAAATATATTAGAATACTTGGGGGTATTCATTACATAATAAACGATAAGGTGCTTCATCTTCTTCTATTTCTGGGAAACGACCTATGGCTTCATAAAATCTATTATCTGTATTGTCATCATTACACATAGACACTTCGCCTAATAATACAGGTCCTGTGCCTTCTTTTAACCTAAAATTATGATACATATAAGGTGGAATAGTTATAGAATCTCCTGGGCGTAATAATACTTGTGTTCCTGCTGGAACAACCTGTTCCTTTCCATCACAATGAATCGTTACTGGTTCATTCGATAAACCTTCCTCTTCATCAGCATTGTAAACTTTGATAAATACGTCTCCACCACCTTTATTAATGATGTCTTCTATCTTACTCCAATGAAAATGCATAGGTGCTGTTTGCCCTTCTCGGATATAAAGTAATTTTTCTGCATAGGGTTTCTTGTACAGATTATTTTTTACATTACCATTTCTAAGAGTAATAAGAGAAAATCCAACTTCATTAAATTTTCCAAGACCAAAATCAGTTATATCCCAACCTAGCATATTATCCCGTACTTCATCGTATTCTTTACCTTTATTCTCCCATTCCTCTGGTGTAAAGTGACAAAACTCAGGTAAATAAATACAATATTTTTTTAGCATAGCTTCCATCTCTTTTAGAGCTTTATTAATCTCTGAACGCTTCAAGTTTTTCCCTCCTTGGCCATTTATATATTCTATATATAAAATAGTTTTCTTACTTACAGTTACTATATTGTTTGTACACATCCATCACTTCTTGATAAGAACGCATCCCAGCTGTCCCACTAACCTCAGATAGAGAACAGGCTGCACATGCACATCCTAACTGCATTGCTTCTTCTATCTCCTGACCTTTATAAGCTGCATAAAGTACTCCACTACAAAATGCATCTCCTGCACCTGTTGAACCTTTAATATAATTTTTAGACAGTTTTAAACTATTCACCTTAAAAATGGTTTTTGTCTTACAATCCATCCCATAACTACAGGTAGGTGAATGAATAATAGCCCAAGTTGAAACACCAAATCTCTCTAACTCATACAATGCTTCATGTATATTTTCTTCGATCAATCTATCATTCTCTAATAAAGATAATCCTGTAATAACTTCAGCTTCTACTTCATTAATAGTGCAGTAATCTGTATACTTAAGGGCTGCTTTCACTATATCTCGCCCACGCTCGCTAGTCTCAGATACCATATCAATTGATGTTTTCATATTTCTCATTTTAGCATCATGAAGTATTTTGGCACCATGTGTACCATATATAGGATCAGGAGCATCGACTTTTTCCATTAGCAATAAATATTCTAGGTGAAAAATATCAGCATCTACCTCTTTCCAGTTAATGTAGCTCTCATCATATAAATCACTCGCTGATGGTAAATAAAAGAAAGTGCGCTGTTGATTATCTTGTGCATTCATCACCATTGTAAAGGAACTATCCCCTTCTTCTGTTATGTTGTCTTGCAACACATTTGGGTATTGACCTAATGTCTGTTTGACAAATGCACCATAATTGTCCTTACCAATAATAGCACTTACTTTTACTTGTAAAGAAGAATCCAGCTTTGCTAAATCCAAAATCAAGTTGCCTGATCCTCCTATATCCATCTTTTTCCCTCTAATGTTCACCAATTTACCTTGTTCAGGATAAGTGTCAATCAAAAAATAATTATCTACTAGCAAGGTACCGGCAACTGTAATCCCTTTTCTATTCATGTTCTCTACCCTCTACCTTATGTTTTTTTCTCATCTAAATCATACTGAACATACTTATTGCTTCTTTTACATTTTCCTTCATAGCATCTATACCCATTAAGGCAATATCATGGAAGAAAATATTATCTTCCCTATTCATCTCATCTAATTTCTCTTTAACAGCTTTACCACCTGCTAATGTCATATAAGTATAATAATTAATCTTACGCACACCATTCTTTATAGCTGTTTGAAACTCTTCTTTACTTAATCCTGATCCTCCATGCATAACAAATGGTATATCTATTTGTTCTTTAATCTGGGTAATTCTATCTAAATCTAGTACTGGCTTAGTTGTATAAATCCCATGAGTCGTTCCAAAAGCAATGGCAAGGGCATCTACACCTGCTCTTTCTACAAAATCCTTAGCTAATACTGGATTGGTATATACATCTTCAAGATTCTCACAATTTTCTGCTGTTTCTGCTTTTCCTGATGATTCACCTACACCAATATCTGAAGCAAAAATATGTCCCAATTCTGCTTCTACAGTTACCCCTACACTATGAGCAAGCCTTACAACTTCCGCTGTTGCTTTGACATTACTTTCATAATCATCAGAGGAAGCATCAATCATTACAGATGTAAAACCTAGTTGAATTGCTTTAATACAGCTCTCTATAGATGTTCCATGGTCTAAATGTACACATACTGGAACTTTTGCTTTCTTAGCAAAATAAAGCATAATATCTGCTGCAATTTCCATAGAAAGAAGTGGACTGTGAACCTCTGCATAGTTAAGGATAACACCTTTTCCCATCTCTTCTGCTGCCTGAACAATTGCCATAGCTGATTCTAAATTACATACATTAAAGGCCCCTACCGCATAACCTTTTTCAACTGCTTCCTTCATTACTTCATTTAATGTAACTAACATGAATGTACCCCCTCATATTGTGTATACTTTCTATCATCATTCTTACTTACATTTATTTCTTTTTCTTATTTCTTATGTAGTCGATGTATACAGCTAATAAAATAACAGAACCTTTTACAACATATTGCCAGAAAGAGTTAACGTTCATTAAGTTCAAACCATTGTTAAGTACACCAATGATTAGTGCACCAATGATGGTTCCACCTATTTTTCCATAACCCCCAGCCATGCTTGTTCCACCAACTACTACCGCAGCAATTGCATCCATCTCTGCGCCATCACCTGCTGTAGGTTGACCTGAATACATACGAGAAGCTAATACAACACCTGCTAAACCAGCCATTAAACCTGAATATGCATGTACCCAGAATTTAACTTTAGCAACATTAATACCTGAGAATTGTGCCGCTTGTTGGTTGCCTCCCACAGCGTACATATGTCGTCCAAACTTGGTCTTATTCATCAGAATTGCCGTTACTATTAATACAGCTATAAGAATAATAACTGGGGTTGGAATAGGCCCAATGTATCCTGCTCCAAGGAATTGCCACTCTTTTGTTACAACACGTACTGGAGAACCACCTGTATAAACATATGCTAACCCTTTGACAATGTTCATAGTTGCAAGTGTTACAATAAATGGAGGTATTGTTGTTTTGGCAACGATTGTACCATTAAGCATACCAATCATTAGACCTATACTTATTCCAATGAGAAGTGCAACAGGTAATGGTAAGTTATATCGTGCAACACATCCTGCTGAAATACATCCTGATAAGGCAATGATGGACCCTACTGATAAATCAATGCCACCAAGGATAATAACCATAGTCATACCACATGCCAAATAAAGGTTAGTAGAAATTTGACGTAGTACATTAAATATGTTTTTTGATGCCAAAAATGAATTACTTGTTGATGGATTAATTGATAAAAAGGTACAAAGTGCAAAAAGGGCTATGAGAATCCCTAAATTATCTTTTAAAAATACCCTTGAGTTTTTCTTTATTTTATTAAAGAACTTATTATTTTTTACTACAGCTTCTTGTTCCATTGACACTTGTTGTTTCATAGTCTTCCTCCCTTGCCTTTCTTATTCAGCAGCCAGCTGCATAATCTGTTCCTGTGTTACATCTTTGTGCTCCAAACACCCTTTTACTTTTCCATAGGCCATTACATAAATACGATCACTCATATTAATAATTTCTGGAAGCTCTGAAGAAATCATAATGATGGACATACCATCTTTAACTAAATCATTCATGATAGAATAAATTTCTGACTTCGCATGCACATCTACACCACGAGTGGGTTCATCTAAAATCAATACCTTAGGATGCATTGCCAACCATCTTCCAATCATTACTTTTTGCTGATTCCCACCAGATAAATTACCAATTTCTTGATCTAATGTCGGTGTTTTAGTATGCATCATATCAATATATTTTTGTGTAATTTCATCCTCTTGATCACTATCTACAAAAATACCTTTTATAAACTTCCCAAGTACCTCTATCGTAGAGTTATATCTTACACTCTGAACCTTATATAAACCTTCTTGCTTTCTATCTTCAGGCACCAGTGCTATGCCTGCTTTCATAGCTGCTGTTGCAGAGGCTATTTTTACATTCTTTCCCTCTAGAATAATATCTCCTTTATAGTTTTTGGTTAGACCAAAGATACATTTCATAAGTTCACTTCTTCCAGCTCCAACTAAGCCAGCAAATCCAAGAATTTCACCTTTTTTAAGATGGAAAGAAGCACCTTTTACCATATTCCCATCATCAATATTTTTACATTCTAAGATAGTTTCTTTTGCCTCTTGATAATCTCTTGTATAGTAATTTGATAATTCACGTCCAACCATCATAGCAATTAAGTCATCTTTTTTAACTTCTTTAACAACTTCTGTGCCAACATAAGTACCATCTCTAAGCACAGTTACCCTATCACATATTTCATCTAACTCACTCATTTTATGAGAGATATAGATAATGCCTACCCCCTTGGCAGTTAAAGCTCTCATAGTCTCAAAAAGGAACGCTACTTCCTTATCTGAAATAGAAGAAGTTGGTTCATCCATAACGAGAATTTTAGAATTAAAAGATATTGCCTTCACAATCTCGACCATCTGCTGCTGTGCAATGGTTAAATGACTAATCAAATCTTCTGCATCTATGTGCATTTCGTATGTATCTAATAAAATCTGTGCTTCTTTGTTCATTTTATCTTTATTAACAAATCCAGCAACTTTGGGTTCACGCCCTAAAAATATGTTTTCAGCAACGCTCATATGAGGTACTAGCACTAACTCTTGATGAATAATAGCAACCCCATTTGCATGAGCAGAATGTACATCATGGATATTTACCTTCTGCCCTTCAATAAAGATTTCACCTTCATCAGGTGTATAAATACCTCCTAGTACTTTAATAAGTGTTGATTTGCCTGCACCATTTTCTCCAAGTAATGCATGAACTTCACCTTTTTTAAGTTCAAAATCAATAGCATTAAGTGCATATACTCCTGGGAATCTTTTATGAATATTTTCCATTCTAAGCAATACATTATTATCCAAGTTATCACCTACTTCTTCTATGTTAGAAAAGTGCTTTATCCTATTCCTTTAGAACAAAGCACTTTCTGTATATACTTCTAACTTACTGTACTAGATTAAACTTCTAATAACCCCTTCTTCTTATTGCCATCCATCTGTTCCAAATTCATTTACGTTATCAGATGTAATAAGGAATGTTTCTACTGGATATCTAGCATCTACATTTTCTCCACCCATTACTTTATACATAATCTCTACTGATTTATTTGCAATACCAATTGGAGATTGTGCACCTGTACCTGCAATTAAAGAATCTCCAGATGCTAATTCTGCTTTAATATCTGGTGATCCATCAACACCATAGATCTTCACATCTTTTAAACCAGCTGCATTGGCTGCTGCTAAAGCACCAAGTGCTGTTGGGTCGTTTCCACCAAAAATAGCAATAACATTTCCATGTGCTTGTAATAAGTCTTCTGTAATCCCCATTGATACTTCAAGGTTACCTTTCGCATCTTGTTGTGCTACAATGTTAAATCCTTTATCTTTAATAGCATCTAAGAATCCATTTGTTCTATCTACAATAGAGTTCATTGTTGGAGAATCTAAAACAATAATATCTCCACCTTCTGGACATTTAGCAACTAAATCCTCACCACAAACATAACCTGCATTGTAATTATCTGAACCTGCATAAGATGCAACATATTCTAATTCTGCTACTTCTGTATCAAAGTTAATAATGGGAATACCTGCTTCTTTTAATTGATCAAGTGCAGGAAGAACACCTTCTGCTTCTGCTGGGTTTAAGAAAATAGCATCTATCCCTTGAGAAATCATATCTTCAATCTGTGTAATTTGTAAGGATACATCATTGGCTGGATCTGTAGAAATAAGCTTGTCACCATTAGCCTCTACTTGTTCTCTGATTGTTTTTTCTAAGATAACAAAGAAAGGATTTGTTCCATCCATACATGTATAACCAAATACATAACTATCTTTTTCTTTTGTTGTATCTTTTGCTTCTTCTGATCCCGTATCAGTAGATGTAGAAGTTGCTGTATTTGTTTCTGTCTTGGCAGGAGTAGATGTTACTTGACCTGCACATCCTACTAATAATGTAGGTACTAAAGCCATACTCATAAGGATACTTAGCATTTTCTTTTTCATTGTAATTCCCCCTAAGATTTTTTATTTACGCGTGATTAATTATGAGTTAATAATACACCAAATATTTTTTTAAAAAACCTGATTTTTGTAACATATTATATATGACATTTGTAATTATTTTTCAATTTATTGTTATTTTATCTAAGTATTTATATAAAAATAACCCTTATGTATATAAATTAACTTATCACATAAGGGTACCTATTTTATTTAATTATTTTTGCAACAATGATTCTATAGTTCGTTGAGTAATCTTCAACGTATTCTCTACATCCTTTTCCTCACTCAATATTTTGTCTACCTCTCCTGTAGCTAAAGCCATGCTTTGTCTATACTGAGGAAATTTCGGCGTACTCACACCATTTTCTATCACATGGTTCAATACACCTGTATCAATAACTTTTTCACCATCATCTGTATCTTCACGCAGTATTTGCTCTGTTTTTTTAGACCCTGTCACCTTTTTTAAAGGAGAAGCACCTTGAGAATATCTAAAAATATCCATCTGAAATGCTTCATTATATGTAAACATTTTAAGAAGTTCCCACGCTAGTGCTTTATGTTTACTCTGGCTACTGATACCCATAAGTAGGGCATTTACTTCTGATAAATTACTTCCATTCTCACCTGCTGGCATAGTAATACAATCCCATTTAAAAGTGGTGTATTTATTCATTTTATAAGGATATGTCTTATACGTACGATATTCTGCAAAAGATAAAGGCATAAAGGCTACTTTTCCAGCATCAAAGTCATTTTGAGTAACTTTTACACCCTTATTTAATTCTAAAAGTTTTTTTAAAAATTTTATAGAGTCTATTACTTTTTGATCTGTTAAATATACCTGACTTCCTTCTTGATTAAATAATTGTCCACCATTAGAATATAAAAGTTCTGTCCATCCATAATTATAAGTACCAAACTGGTCAATAATACCGTCACCGTCTGTGTCTTTAGTAATCTTACTGCAAATTGTATATAAGTCATCCCAAGTCCAATTGTCTTCCGGGACCAAAAATCCTTCTTGTTTGAGCAAAGATTTATTTACAAACATCAGCATAGGAACAACTTCATAAGGAAGTGCATACTGATTATCTTCATAGACCCCAATATTTAATGCACTTTCATAAAATTTATTTGTATCAAATGATCTATCATTTTTAATAAGTTCATCTAAGTTCTGTATAACACCTAATGATACTAACTTATCAAAGTCATCTGATAGAATCATAGCTACGTCTGGTGTTTCTCCTTTTAAGATCTTTTGAGCAAACCACTCTGCATAATCTGTTTTTCTAATACCACCTGTATAATGAACCTTAACGCCCGGATGTTCTTTTTCAAACTCAGCAATAACTTTATCTATAATCTGATAACTATTGGCATTAGCTACATCCCAGTTACTTCCTACAAACATACCAAATTCTAGTACAATAGGCTTATTGGCTAGATAGCCTAACCCTCCTATACTACAAATTATCACTACTATAGTAACAAAAAATGTACACTTCCATCTTTTCTTATCCTCTTTATATTTAGTCATTATTCTTTCTCACACTTCCTTACCCCTGTTGCTGATTTTTAAACTCATGAGATTGAACAACCCATATAGCTAATTGGGTGCGATCACGTAACTGGAGTTTATTTAAAATGATGCTCAAATAATTTCTTACAGTTCCTTCTGATAAATACAATGTTTCTGCTATTTCCTTGTTAGAAGCACCTTTTCCTATTTCTCGTACAATTTTCCATTCTGCTTTTGTTAATTCTCCTACTAATCTTTCTTCTACCTGTATCGCTTGTTCACCTTTTGCCATTTGTGAAAAAATACGTACAACCTTTGTTGCAATCTCCGGATTAATCATTGCCCTACCACTATAAACTGTTTCAATAGAAGCTACTAGTTCATCCATAGATACACCTTTTAATAAATAGCCACTTGCACCATATTTTAAAGCATCAAATACAAATTCATCATCATCAAAAGTTGTTAAAATAATAATCTTAATTACTGGATTAAACTCCTTAACAATGCGTGTGCATTGTACACCATCCATTTTTGGCATACGTATATCCATTAAGATAATATCTGGGGCACTTTCTCGTATACTTTGTATTACCTCTTGCCCATTAGCTACTGTACCTGTTACTTCAATATTGGTCTTGGAATCTAATACCACCTTTAAACTTTCCCGAATAAGCTCTTGGTCATCTGCAATAAGAACCTTAATCATATTCTTCCCCCCATCTTACTGGTATAACTGCTTTTACTAGGAATCCATTACTACCATCAAAAGATACATGCCCATGTAGTAACTGAATACGTTCTTGCATATGTTTGGTTCCAAATCCTTTCTTGACTTCTTTACATCCAATGCCATCATCTTGTATTTCAATATGTATGGCACCATCCTTTTTATCAATAACAATTTCTATGCGGCTCGCCTTTCCATGACGTATAGCATTCGTCATACTTTCTTGAACAATATGATAAATAGTTGTTTCTTCATCTTCACCAAAAGCATAGTTTTTCAAGTTATATCGCAACTTAATATCTGCCTTTGTCACAGACTTCATATCTTCTACCATTGTTTGAAGCGCTGAATCTAAGCGTAATCTTTCAAGTGTATCTGGACGTAGCTGATTAACCGATCTACGTACTTCTCCTATACCTTCTCGTGTTACTTTTGATATAATTTCCAATTGTTTCTTAGTGGCTATGGGATTGCCTTCAATAGTCGTTAAACACGCATCAAGCCCTACCGAAATTCCTGTTAATGTATGTCCCAACGTATCATGAATTTCCCTTGCCAGACGGTTACGTTCTTTGGTTTCACCCATTTTTTCTTTTATTAATGCATATTCTTTTAATTCTTCATTGGCACATTGTAATTCAGTATTAGTAGCAGTTAGTCTAGCATAAAGCGCATTTACTTCCTCAATGATCCCTTGTTGTTCTTGAATAACATCTATACAAAATACAATAAATACAACAATGTTCAATGACACTAAAACATTATACATACCAACTAAATACTGCTGGGTTGTTGCCCCATAATACTCTACATACTCACTGAATGTAAAAAGATTAGATTGAATAGATAAAACTTCATAATTAGTCCCTACATAGATTCCCATGGCAAGTAACATAAACATAATTTTCACTTTATCCCGCACATAGTAGATAAGATTAGCAAATACCCAAAACAAAATCCCATTATAATTAAAATGTTGAAGTCCCATAATAGACATACATAAAATAAAGTCAAAGCTTAATGAACCATATATAAATAGTTTGTTTTTCCCATATATGTATTCTCTTAAAACAAATGAAATCAAAAGGCAAATAAGTAAAAAAATTGTGGTGTTTAATATCATTGTAGGATTTTTAGGTATGGCCGAAATCTTTCCAATAAAATCACGTGCAATATAAAAATCACATATCCTATTAGATGTTATATAAATACACACGGCCGGAAAAAGTGCGGCTAAAGTATTAATACATAGCATAACTAGTTTGATTAATCGTATCTTTCTAGCATTCATTACACATCCTCCTATTGCCAACCATCTGGATCAAAACTAGCTAAGTTATCTCTTGTAATCAATTCCACTGGAATAATAATCTCACCCTCTATCTCTTCGCCCTCTAAATACTGATAAGCTAATTCCACTGCTCTTCTTCCTATTTCTATAGGAAATTGCGCACTGGTTCCTTCTAAATATCCTTTTTCAATCATAGTTTTTCCATCTGGTGAACCATCTGTTCCATAAATTAATATATCTTCAAAATTAACACCACGCAGTTGAAGTGCCGCCAAAGCACCTAATGCCGTTGGATCATTCCCCCCCAATATCACATCAAAAGTGATCCCCTCATCTATCATTTCCTTTGTAATCTCCATTGCAACTTCAAGCTCTGCTGTTCCGCTCTTTTGGTAGACAACTTCATATTCCTCATACCCTTCTATCGTATCCAAAAAACCTTGAACACGTAGTGCCGTAGAGTTAACGTTATTATGATTAATGATTGCTATCCTAGCCCCATCCTTCTTTTGCATAATATCCTGGGCAATTTGTACACCTGCACTATAATTATCCGATAAAATACAAGCTACTACATAATCTAAATCATAAACATAAGTATCAATATTAAATACTGCTACACCTGCTTCATAACATTGCTCCAAAGCAGGTTTGATCGTCTTCCAATCCACAGGATTTATAAATATAGCTACAACCCCTTCTTCTATCATTTCTTCAATTTGCGCATTTTGTTTTTCTTGGTCTTGTGCTGGATCTCTTGTAATCAAAATATCCCCATTTGCTGCTAAAGCTAATTCCATACTATTATCTAATGCTATAAAATAAGGATTATTCATATTCATATACGTCGCACCAAATTTTCTAGGTATATGCTTCTTATTGGCTATTTGCTCGCCTTGCATTACAAAGCTTAGCCTACATCCTGTTAGCGTTACAATTACTAGAATCAACATAATAGCTAGCTTATACTTCATATCCATAAACCCTCCACTTTACCTAACTCATTTTAAGTAAAACCTCAACCTGCAAATACAATCTCAAATTAATTATATATTCATACATCATGTAGACATAAATTGTATACTTTATATTAAATTTTCCTAAATACAATTTATATTATAGTAAATTTAAACTATATTAACAATAGACTCTTTGTAAAAGTATGGCTTCCAGAGTAAATTTTCACAAAACAATAAACCCCTTAAGATTATTCTTAAGGGGTTTATTGTTTCACTCGACATAGGCATACTTTTTATAGATTACATAACTTTAGTTTCGGTATACTAATGGTTACTTCAGTCCCTTGCCCTTCATTACTCTCAATTTGCAAGTTATATTTTCCATCATAGTAAAGCTTAAGTCTTCTATTAACATTAGATAACCCAATGCTTTCATTTTCATCTAAGTCTTCACTCGTTATTTTATCCTCTAATCTATCTTTAATTCTATCTAATTTTTCTTTTGATATACCATCTCCATTATCTTTTACAACGATATGGATTCTATCTTGCTCATAAATTTGTATATGTATCCTAAGCACTTCTCCATCTGTTTTTCTATATTTAATACTATTTTCTAAGATTGGTTGTATAATAAATTTAGGTATCAGGTATTGTTTAACTGCTTCTTCGACTTCAATCTCAAAAGTCACTCCTGTCCCATATCTTATAATCATCAATTTTGTGTAGCTACCCACAAATTTTAATTCTTCTTCTATCTCCCAAATAATAGTATGTTTTCTAAAGCTTGCATTAAGAAGTTCTGCCAAATTAACCATTGCATCACCTACATTGTCAGCACCATTCATTACTGCCATCCACCTAATACTATTGATTGTATTGTAAAGGAAATGAGGATTAATTTGCATTTGGAGGGTTTGCATTTCTAATAAACTTTTTTCATGTTCTTTTTTCTCTGCAACTTCCATAAAGAATTTGACTTGATCCAACATGTTATTAAATTGCTGATTAAGTTCTTCTAACTCCTCTACTTTTGTATGCTGAGTAATCCTTTCATCTATCCCTCCATCAGAAACTTTCCTCATAACGTTAATAAGATTTTGTATAGGATTGGTATACCTAATAATCCATACACTAAAAAATACCCCCATAATTACTATTGTAATGATGACTATAGTAATCATCATATTTCTAATGGTTAAAGTATCATTGATATAGACTTGCATTGGAATTTCATTAATCAGCATCCATTTGTACTTAGGTAATTTGTAATACATGACTTGAACATCTTTTTCCTCATCTCTATATCTCATACTCCCATATTGTTTTAGAGGATCTAGATCTTCTATATAGGGAATGATCTCTCCTATATTCGAAGTATTGACTGAAGAGATTTTCATCCCATCGGTATCTACAATAGATACTTCATAATCATAATGGGAATTAGCATCATAGTAAGCCCTAAATATATCTTCTTTCAACATTACAAATATAATACCTTGATTGTTTGAAACAGGAACTGTTTTTGCTAATACTAAATTTTTATTTCCTTCATGATTACTTATCCTGTCAGCATCATTCTTATAAAAGTAATCTCTATCATAGCCTCCTAGCCATACGAAATGGGGGGATTGTTCAATAATCTTTTGATAATCCTCAGATTCTATAAAGGGATGCTTCTTTGGGATTAAACTAAAATATGTTTTATGTAGTGAGCTTCCCCCTTTTCTCCCATCTTCTGAAAATAGAACAATTGCATCTATAAAGCTATTTTGTTGGATCACCTTATCTATCATTTTAATCAATGCTTTGTGATTATTGATAATACTTAATTCATTTTCATTGCCTGCCTGCAAGAAATTAAGTACATCACGGTCTATCATGAGCTGAGCAACTATTTTTTCTGTTTGATCAGCTACTAAGTTAATTGTGTTTTCCATTTGCTGAAAGACTTGTAGAGATGTCTTTTCGCTATTTTCAATGAGTTTATTATTTACGAGCCTATAGCAGATTCCAAAGCTTAAAGATAATATAATAACTGCTATACCAATAAGTATAATGGCTAATCTTATCTTAAATTGCTTTAATATCTTTTCTTTTAACATCTCATCACCTATATACTTTCAAGTTATACTCTCTTCATTTATTGCTTAACAGCCCCTAGTGTAATCCCTTTTACAAAATAGCGTTGCATAAAAGGATATACCATGAAAATTGGCATACTTGCTACAATAGTAATTGCCATACGAATTGCCTTAGGGGATAAACTACTCGCTTGTTGAACTGTTATACTCCCTAAAGAGGATGCATTTTTGAGCTCCGCAGCAATTCTTTGTGATTCATTCAGATATTGATAAAGCAGATATTGGAGCGTATTAAGATGGTCTTTTGTCATATAAATATTATTATCAAACCATGCATTCCATTGGCCTACTGCTGCAAACATAGCAACCGTTGCAAGTACCGGTTTAGATAAAGGAATAATAATATGAGTAAAAATCTTTATATATCCAGCACCATCTATCATCGCTGACTCTTCTAAGGATTTAGGTAACTGCTCTATAAATGTTTTAATTAAAATGACATTGTACGCTGAAACAGCACTTGGCAATATATATACCCAAAAGTTATTGAGTAAGTTATAACTTTTCATTGTTAGATAGACAGGGATTAGTCCACCCCCTATGTACATAGTAATAACGAGCGCACGATATAAAATTTTTCTATAAGGCATTTCCTCTTGAGTAAACAAATATCCTAACATTCCGCAACTTATTACTGTAACAATAGTCCCTATTACCGTTCTAAGTACTGATATAAGAAAAGCACTCCATATTCCTTTTAATTGAAAAATTTGATTAAAACTCGTCACCGATAAACCTCTAGGTAAAAAATATAAAGGTGCTTCATTTACTCTCACTGGGTCACTTAAGCAGTAAATGAGTAAATACCAGAATGGATAGATACATGTAAATGCTAATACTATAAAAAAACCATAATTCAAACACTGAAACCCTATTCTTAAAGGTGTATTTTTAACCTTATCCATAAACGCTTCCCCCTCTCTAAATAATAGCTGTTCCTCTAACTTTTTTAGCTATTGCATTAGCAGTAAATAATAACCCTATACTGATTGCAGATTTCATGATTCCAATAGCTATACTATAAGAATAATCTTGACCAATAAGACCTAATCGGTAAACGTATAAATCTAGCACTTCTATCGTCTGGGCTGTTGATGCATTTTTGAATAAGAAGTACTGTTCAAATCCTTGATTTAAGAAGTTTCCTATATTCAGTAATAAAAGTACTATATAAGTAGGCATAAGCCCTGGCAATGTAATATGCATTGCACACTTTACCCTTCCAGCTCCATCAACCATAGCTGCATCATAAAGTTCCTGATCTAATCCTGTAATAGCTGCAAGGTAAATAATAGAACTCCACCCTAATGTTTTCCATAATCCTAGTAATGTCTGAAACCAATATACTGCATCTTGGTTCCCTAATATACTTTGAGGTGCTTGTGCAACCATTCCTGTTGACACTAATATTTCATTTAATATCCCCTCAGAGGAGAAGAACATAAAGCATATGGAATAAATGATAACCCAACTTAAAAAATTAGGAAGCGTTGTCACTGTTTGAAAAAATTTCTTTGCCTTTTTATTTTTAATTTCATTGAGCAAAATCGCAAAGAACATAGGAAGTGGTGTAACAAGAATCCCTATAACCGCAAAAATCAGCGTATTCTTAATAACTCTTAGCATATCTACTGTATCTGTTAAAAATAATTTAAAATAATCAAGTCCTACAAATTCACATTGCCATAAAGGCAATCCAGGCTTATAATCAAAAAACGCATAAATCCATCCAAACAATGGTACATATGTAAATAAAAATACAAGTAACATAAAAGGTAACGCTAAAAAAAGTAATATATAATTCTTTTTCCTTTTATTTTGTGTAAATGTTATTGAAGATGGCATTGCCAATGCTTTATTACTCACTACAATCACTCCATTCGTTTTCATATAAAAACGAGAGGAATTGAACTCACTCGCTTCCTCTCGTCTTTTATTTTATCTATTTACCAAGAGATTCTATTTCAGCTTTGGAGTTATTCCAATTCGTTTCAAACCATTCCCAAGCTTTTTGCTGGTCGGCCTTTTGTAGTGCGGCAATTAAAGCATCTTTATTTTTAGTAAATTCTTCGTCTGTTTTAGACTGAACAATAGCTGGAATATAACTAATTGTTACTTCTTCACATTTTGACATGATACGTTTAATGTCTGATGGGACAGTTGGCATCACTGCATCTATATCTGTATTAAGTGTTGAATGATCATATCCTTTGCCCTCTTGCACCATTTGTTGATGTACTTGGCTTGGATATTCTACACCCATAACTTCACTATAATCTTTTTGTATTGGATTAAGCCCTTGAACTCTATATTCCTTTTTACTAAATAGGGAATAAGGACTACCATCTGGATGCAGATTATCTGGTGATATACCTACAATATTTTGCCATGCACCGATACCTGTATTCTTCCATTCAGGTGTAGATCTAAGTGCTAAAGTTTCTTCAAATAAATAAGGTTCACCTGATTCATCATAGTCCCAATGGGTTCCTTGTATACCTGAATAAGCTAGTCTATTCCCATCTGGACTATTTATAAAATCAATAAATTCTACGGCTTTTTCTGGATTCTTACATTCACTTGTTACAAAGTAGAGTTTATTTACCCACCCTGATCTAAAGTCGGAACCATACCAACCTGCTTCTGCTGGTAAAGTAATGAAGCCTTTCATTGTATCAGGGTCTTCTGCTCTATTATTGTTATAGAAATTTCCAAGATACCATCCTGTACCATCTGTAAGATATTGACCTTTGTCAGCCTTTTCTATAAGATCCTCACTTTTTGTGATAAATGCATCTGGATCTAGTAATCCCTCTTTATAAAGGGTATTATAAAACTTCATATCCATCCAAAATGGACTATTATTTTCATAATCTACAAAGTTATTGATAACTTCATTTGTTCTTACATCAATAAGATAATGTAAATTACCTATACTTGCTCCTTTATATCCATAACATGCCATCGCTCTTATTGTCCATCCATGTACACCCATATCATTATATACAGACATTGCATAGACAGGTTCTCCATTTTCTGTTACAGGATAGATAGCTTTCATCTTTTTGAGTGCATCTATAAACTCTTCATCATTTGAGATCGTTGGCATACCAATTTCTTTATATAAATCCCATCTCACCTTATAGCCATAATAAAGTTCTGTTGGACCATTTGGAAGTTCTACACCTGAACTTGGTGTATGGAAATAAAGTTTTCCGGTGCCATTACTATATTTTTCTCTCATAAGATTGTTCCTAAATTCAAACTTACTAATATTAGAACCATATTCATCTAGATAATCATCTAACGGTATGGCATATCCAGCTTGTAAGACTTGCTCTAGATATTCTGGATAGATCATCAAAATATCTGGTAGATCTCCACTTGCTAATAATAAGTTAAACTTCTCAGTATCAAGGTTAATCCCTTCTAAATCTATCCCTAACTGCTTTTCAATCTCATCCATAATCAAGGTATCTTCATTATTATCTCTACCCGTTAAGCGTAGATTCAATAAACCTATTGTTAAAGGCACTCCCTCCTCTGTACCCGTCACTTTTCCTACCTCTTGTTCAACTTTTTGATTACATCCTGTACATCCAACTATTAGTAGACTCATACCTAGAAAAACACACATTGCTTTTTTTAACATACGCATAACTTTCTTCCCCCTTATTTTTATATGAGCTATAATGATCGTAGTTTTAGTATACTTATTTTAGGTACTAAAGGTTATGGCATAAGTTATCATTATTTTTAACTATTTTAAGAATCCATTTTATTCCTAAAAGTTCTTGAATAATATTACTCTATTTCTATACATTTTACATTTTTAGATCTATGAGGATTTAATTAAATTTTCCTCTCTAAATTTAATTTCCACTCTCTTGGAGACAATCCTGTTTTAAGTTTAAACATTTTACTAAAATATGTTTCTTCTGCAAATCCTACTTCTTCTGCTATTTGATAAAAAAGCATATTTGTTTTTAAGAGTTCTTTTGCTTTTTCTATCTTAAGGTACATCATATAATCTACAAAACTTTGTCCCATTTCTTTCTTAAACAATGTAGAAAAATAGTTAGGACTTAAATTGACATAGCCTGCTACTCCTTTAAGCCCTATATCTTTATTATAATTTTTTTCTATGTAATGAAGTGCCTTCACAATCTCATCCTTTTTAGGAAAATGTTCTCTCATCGTTTCTTTAACCTTCTCAACAAATCCTCTATATACATTAAGCGTGTCTAAAAGTGTGTAGGTATTAATAATTTCTCGTTGAAGTTGGATCATTTCTTCTGTCGTATTTGTTTTAGTTGTATTATTAATAAGGTTTGCCAAACAAATTATCTTATCTTGAATTAATTGTTTATAATCCGTATTATTTTCATCCGCACAATCTGCTACCATGTTTTTTATTATTTGGTTATAATATTCTTTTTGGCTGTCTGCTAACATCCATTCCAAACTTTCTTGTTGAATAGGCTGAAGTAGTTTTTGTATATAACTCTCAATCTTAAATGTATTAAATTCCCATATAAGAGGCGTTTCAAGAAAATAGAACTGTTTTGCTAATACTTTATTTTTTTTATATTTCTCTTGAAGCTGCCCCCATCCCTCTGCTAAGTGGGTAATAACTATTTTTAAATCTACTTTGAGTAATTCCTTACTTGTATGTACAATATGAAGCAAATCCTTCTCTAACATCTCATGATTTGCTATATCTTTTTCTTCTATAAAAATAATATCTAGTTCATCACTTAGCGTATAAACTTGTCCTCTAACATGCATTAAACTATTTTTCAGCAAATCTTTTAATGTACTATTTCTTCTTATGTTCCGCCTAATGTTTTTACAATCATTAAGAAAACTCTTATTTACCATAATAGCCATACAAGGTATGCCAGGTTCTTTAGTACTCTGTACAAACTCCTCTACAGTCAGTTTTTCTTCTATTAAATACTCTATTAAACTTTTTTCCAGTGTATCTTCTATATATTCTTCCTCTATCACTTGAAGCTTCTGATACTGATTACACAATGTATTTTTTGCCTTTTGTAATACATCGTTCATTTGTTTCATATTCATTAATGCCTTCGATAGATAATCAAAAATATTGTACGCTATCATTCCTCTCACTATTTCAAAATCTTCCACACAAGATATAACAATGATAATACACTCTTGATCTATCTCTCTTATTTTTTGTATAAGCTCGACGCCTCCCATTTTAGGCATCTTTAGATCAGTAATAATTATTTGAGGTCTTTTCTCCAAGAAACACTGGTAGGCACTCTGTCCATTATCTACATCTGCAACAACTTCCATCCCTAATGTATTCCAATCTATTGAATGCTTTAATCCAATTCTAACTAACATCTCATCTTCCGCTATAATCACCTTTATCATTGTAACCTCCCCCATCATAGCCCTTATATAGTATGTTAATTGTCTCATTATTAACCTTTATATTATACATTGTATTATTACCTGAAAATATTATCAACAATTATGTAATCCTGTCTGATTATCATTTCCTTTATAATGAATTCATTATAAACAAAGTATAAAAACTCTAGAAATACTGACCTATTGAGTACTTCTAGAGTTTTATATTTGATACTAATTAATTTTAAACTGACATAACACTAATCTCTCTCATAACTGCAAACACACTACCTTGTATAGTTGATAAAACTTCAAAACGTATATAACGTGCCTGGCTAGGTGCTGCAAAAGGTACTACTTGGAGGATTGGATTATGGTAAATATTATCAAAGCTCGTTTCCTGCTTTTGTGCTTCCCAATGTATACCATCTAAACTTGTATAAAGAGAATACATGGCTACATTATAATTAAAGTCATAACCATCTGCTACTGGCATAAAACTAAATCCAGAAAGTGTTAAGGTCTCACCCATATCAATATCAATACTATAAGGTATTGAAGCTATTTTAAGGTAACTTGTTGGATCCTCACTAAGGATAGATTCTCTTTCAAAACCTTCAACCTCATTACCTGAGCTTGCAATGACTTTCCAATGTTTTTTATTTACACCAAATGTCTTACTGGCTGGAATATTTTCTTCAACATAAAAATCTGGGTTGTCTTCTGTATAATAAGCTATAGCCTTAACAGTACCTCCATATATTAATGCAAACGGCTCGACATATTGAGGACTTTCTTTAGTCGGTGTAGAACCATCTACTGTATAATGTATCTTCGCTGCAAGCTTTGACGTAATGCTAACTATCCCTTCCTCTGAACGTGTAATACTTGGTTCAGCTACAAGAATAGGTGCTTTGAATAGGCCTATTTGTTTGATAATAGGTAACGCTCTAGATTGAGTAATGATAATACGTATATTACTTGCTGTAATAAAGCTTTCTTCAGATAAACGAAGGAGTTTCTTATAACCAATAATAGTACCTGTACCTAGAGTTCTCCATTCATTGTTCTCTTCTACTTCTATGTGGAATGCCTCTACACGTTGTCCTTGTGCAATATCTTCTTGAAGCATTAAGGTATTAAAGGTAGCTGGTTGATCAAATTTAATCTCTATAATTGAGCGTTCTTCTTCTGAGTGTGTTGTAACTGTTGCCTCTTCTATAAGATTATGTCTAAAGGTGGAACGAATCACTTCTCCCATTTGTTTAAGTCTTGTTACATCTGTTGGGTGCAACAATCCATTTGGTGCTGGCGGTACATTTAGCAACAACTGAGCATTACCACCTACTGATTGATAGTAGACATCCATCAGTTGCTTTAAGGATTTTACCATATGATCTTCCCCTTTATGATAGAACCAGCCTGGACGAATAGAAATATCTACTTGAGCAGGGTACCATGCTACCCAATCACCATTAATCGCATGCTTTTTAAGTGCATCTCTTCCCCCAAGGTCTTCAAGATTTGCTAAAGTATAATTATGATTCCCAAAAGAAAGTGCACTTGTATCTGACTTTTCTGCCTCAATACCATCCATTCCTGGAATAGGTACCGGACTCCACTCATTTGCTCTACAGCTCCCTGCTTCATTACCACACCATCTTGTATCAGGTCCCATACATGATATGGTTGTATGAGGACTTTGTGTACGAACTGTTTCATAGAACCCACGCCAATCATATTCTTGCTTCTTACCATTAGGCCCTTCACCACAAGCTCCATCTAACCAAACATCTACTACCTCTCCATAGTTTGTAAGAAGTTCTGTAAGCTGTCTTTTGTAATATGTATTATAAGCTGGTGAATCCCCATAGCTTGGTTCATGACGATCCCATGGTGAAAGATAAATTGCAAATTTGACGCCATACTTTTTACATGCATTAGCTACATCTCTTACGATATCTCCTTTACCCTCACGCCAAGAGGTATTTTCAACCGTGTAATCTGTATATTGACTTGGCCATAAACAAAAACCTGAATGATGCTTGCATGTTAAAATAACTGCTTTCATCTCTGCCTCTTTAATAGTTTTAATCCATTGATCAGCATCTAACTCCTCAGGATTGAAAAGTTCTAGCGGCTCTGTTCCTTCTCCCCATTCACGATCTGTAAATGTATTAAGTCCAAAATGAATAAAGGCAATAAACTCTAATTCTTGCCATGCAATTTGTTCTTGTGAAGGACGTACTTCTACTACTTTTGATAAGATTTCTTCCATTGTGTCTGTTGGATTGAGCTTAATAATTTTTCCACCATGTGCAAGTTGTTTGATATCTGATTTCATAATATTCTCCTAAATATATGTTTTATGAAAGTTATTCTAGCCTTCAAAATACTTTCGTTCAACCCCAAATACATAAGTGCGTAAAAATCTTAAAGATATGCTGAAAAATTTACAAGATTACACCAAATACTCCTCCCTAAATAAGTTTTTTACAAAATAATAAGCCACCTTAAAACTGTTCTTAAGGTAGCTTATTATAACTCTAAAATTGTTTTATCTATTTTTATAAACTAATTTGTAATCACTCATTTATAATAGGATTGTTATATTTCTTGTACACTCTGTGTGATTTTTTCTCGTTCTATCTTACGCATCTTCATAAAGTAGACGATAACAAGAGGTACAGCAGCGGCAATCCAAGCCGCAGGGTCCGCTAAACAAATTCCCACGAAGCCAATAACTGCTGGTAAAGTGTAAGCAACCACTGCACGTGCCACTAGCTCAAATACACCTGCCATCATCGGTATAAAGGATTCTCCCATACCTTGAAGTGCATTACGATAAACAAAGATAAGTCCTAGTGGTATAAAGAATGCTGCCGCATAGTTTAAGACTTGACTGGCATAACCTATTACTTCTTGGCTAGGATTCTCAAGGAATAAGCCTATAAGTGACTTTCCAAAAAGAAGTAATACACTACTTGATAGTATACTGGTAATAATAGATATAAAAGTTATTGTCTTAACACCTTCACGAATACGATGATATAGTCCTGCACCTAGATTTTGTCCTACAAATGTAGCCGTGGACACACCATATGTGACTAATGGCTGCATGACTAACTGAATGACCTTGGATGCCGCTGTGTAAGCTGCCATAACACTTGATCCAAAAATATTGATGGCACTTTGAAGGGTCATAATTCCAATGGCTGTGATAGAAAACTGTAATGCCATAGGAAGTCCAATACAAAAATGTGTGCGGTAGTAACTTGCTGGCACTTTGAAATCTTCTTTTTTGAGTTTTAATAAATGGAACTTCTTATAACTATAGACAAGACAAAGTATTGCTGCTAAACCTTGAGCGATATTGGTCGCATGGGCCGCTCCTGCTACACCCATATCAAAGTTTACAATAAAAACTAAGTCTAAAACAATGTTTACAACAGAAGCTAAAATCAAGAAATACAAAGGTGTTTTACTATCCCCTAGCGCACGTAAAATCCCTGCAGACATATTATAAAATGATTGTGTAAAAATCCCCGCATAGATAATCGTAATATACGTATCTGCATACCCAAATACATTCTCTGGTGTATTCATAAGCTTTAAAAGTGGTGTTTTTAAAGCTAGCATCACTATTGTCACTACAATGGTTAGGATGACTGTAAGTGTTATATTACTCGCAATTGCTTTTTTTACACTATCCTCATCCTTTGCGCCAAACCGTTGAGCAACCATAACCGAAAACCCACTGGTCAGTCCCAATAAAAATCCATTAACCAAGAAGAACATCGAGCCTGTTGAGCCTACTGCTGCTAATGCTTCTTCTCCTAAGAATTTCCCTACAATAATGGTATCTACCATACTGTAAAGTTGTTGAAAGACATTTCCAATAAGTAATGGGATTGAAAACCATATAAATAACTTAAAAGGCTTGCCTTGTGTCATATCATTTGTCATATTAATGCTCTCCTTACTTTTTAAACATCCTTCATTATAATCTATTCCTTGTCTTTTGACGATATAAATTTCTCTTTAAATCATTCCATTAAGTATATTCTACTTAAAGTTTACAAAAAAAATTCCTCCACATCTATTTCATTATGTGGAAGAATTTTTCTTATTTTTTATTTAGGTCTTCTATCCTTAGGATATCTTGTTATGTCTTTAAAATAATTGATTAATAGCTAAGACTATAATGTTTTTGAATTACCCTCTACAGCCATTCTCTGCTCTACTTTACGCATTTTAATAAAGTAAACAATGATAAGTGGTGTGGCTGCTGCAATCCATGCTGCCGGGTCTGCTAAACAGATCCCTGTAAAGCCAATAAGAGTTGGCAATGTGTAGGCAACAACTGCACGAGCTACCAGTTCAAGCATCCCCGCCATCATCGGTATAAAGGACTGTCCCATGGCTTGAAGGGCATTTCGGTAAACGAAAATAAGTCCTAAAGGTATAAAGAATATCCCTGCATAGTTTAAAACTTGAGTTGCATAACCTATTACTTCTTGACTAGGGTTGTCAAGGAAGAATGCTACAAGTGTTTTACCAAAAATAAATAGTACGGCACTTGCTAGTATACTTGTACCAATAGATATAAAGGTAATTGTTCTGACTCCTTCACGAATACGATGATATAATCCCGCTCCTAGATTTTGTCCTACGAATGTTGCTGTAGATACACCATAAGTTACTACTGGTTGCATAACGAGCTGAATAACTTTGGATGCTGCTGTATAGGCAGCCATAACACTTGATCCAAAAATATTAATCGCACTCTGAAGTGTCATAACCCCAATGGCTGTAATAGAAAACTGTAATGCCATTGGAAGTCCAATACAAAAATGTGTACGGTAGTAACTTGCCGGCACTTTAAAATCTTCTTTTTTGAGTTTTAATAAATGGAATTTTCTATAACTATAAACAAGACAGAGTACTGCTGCTAGACCTTGAGCGATATTCGTTGCATAAGCTGCGCCTGCTACACCCATATCTAAATTTACAATAAATACCAAGTCTAATACGATATTTACTATAGAAGCTATAATAAGGAAATAAAGTGGTGTTTTACTATCACCTAAGGCACGTAAAATCCCTGCAGACATGTTATAAAATGCCTGGGTAAAGATTCCCGCATAAATAATCGTAATATATGTATTTGCATAGTTAAAAACATTATCTGGTGTATTCATAAGCTTTAAAAGTGGTGTTTTTAACAAAAGCATAACCACTGTCACGATAAAGGTTACAATTACAGTCAATGTAATATTACTAGCAATGGCTTTTTTTACACTCTCTTCATCCTTGGCACCAAACCGTTGAGCAACCATAACGGAGAACCCACTGGTAAGTCCTAATAAAAAGCCATTAACTAAGAAGAACATAGACCCTGTTGAACCTACTGCTGCTAACGCTTCTTCTCCTAAGAATTTCCCTACAATAATGGTATCTACCATACTGTAAAGTTGTTGAAAGACATTTCCAATAAGTAATGGGATTGAAAACCATATAAATAACTTAAAAGGCTTGCCTTGTGTCATATCATTTGTCATATTAATACTCTCCTTACTTTTTTAAACCATCCTACATTATAGCCCATTCATTATCTTTTGGCGATGTCTTTTCTTATACTATTCTTGTACAAAATATTTTTTTATTTCAACTTCTTTATAATGTGCTGCTAATTTTTCTAACATTTCTCCTATTTCCTCAAATTCCCCTTCCATCTGTTTATTTTTAATGAATCTTATTAGTATATATTCTGCTCACTCATATAAAATACTTGTACTTTAGTTTAAAACAATTATACTTAACTTATACTTTACTCAAACTTTATACATTCAAAATGCTATTATAAGATACTTAAAATTATCCATTAAAATAGAGAGTGAATCTATATGAACATTGAGCAACTCAAAGAATTAACCAAAGTCTATCCATACAAAGTTGAACTCCATGCCCATACATCACCTGTAAGTCCATGTAGCGAAGTGTCACCCAAACAATTAGTTGAATGCTATAAAAATAAAGGATATGATGCCGTAGTCATCACTAATCACTTAATCGCTGAGTTACTCACTCGCGAAGACCTGGAACAACATCTTTCCTACTATTTGAAAGACTATCAAGAAGCAAAGTCTGAAGGTGAAAAATTAGGATTAAATGTTTTACTAGGACTTGAAATACGTTTCCCAGAAAACGAAAACGACTATCTCGTATATGGCATTGATGAACGAGATGTAGCAAAAGCCATTACTTATTTAAAAAGCGACTATAAAACTTTCTATAAAAACTTAAAAAATGATAAAAATCTCATTATACAAGCTCATCCCTTTAGAGATGGCATCAAGCTTCAAGATGCCCACTACGTGGACGGAGTAGAAACCTTCAACTGCCATCCTCATCACAATTCTCGTATCGCACTTGCTACCAGATACGCTAAAGAGCACCCTTATTTTATTGAGACCGCTGGAACAGATTTTCATCATTTAGGCCATGAAGGTGCAGGGGCTATGCTCTTTAAAGCGCTCCCAAAAGACTCCTTTGAACTTGTAGAACTTTTAAAATCAAGAGATTATTTATTTAATGTAAGCGGCAGTATTGTATTACCTTAACGATATTTAGCTGACTTACAAAAATCCCCCACGGATTTCTAACATAATTGTTACAAATTCGTGGGGGATTCCTCATTTCACTATACTGTTTTACATGCTTCTATAGCTTCAATAATTGTACTTAATGTACAGAAATCTTTATCTATGCTCTTCTTAATCTTTTTTAATCCTTCAATTAATACTTCTTCATCAAATTTCTCTAATAAACGCATAAGGCTAATTGAGCTAATTTTACCATCTTTTGTATCTAATACTCTTGCAAACTTTACAAATTCATTTTTAAGAAGTCCTTCAACAGCTTTTTTAAGTTCTAGACTAATTGCTAATTCTGGCATTTCATCAAATACTTTAACATCTTGATTTGCTAACTCTAGATTTACAGCTTTGCTCATATCAGTTGATACAAAAATTACATTTTTAAAAGTTGCACCTTCAAAATCTACACCTTCTAAGTTAACTGAATCAAAAAGCGTGTTTTCAAATTTAACTTGTCTGAAGCTGGATTTTTTTAAATTAGCAGCTACAATTTCTGCTGAGTCAAATGTACACTCTGAAAAGTTACATGCCTTAAATTGTGCCCCTCTAAAACTTGTCTCATCAAAATTAGAAGATGAAAAATCACAACCGAAACAATTACTTCTTCTTAAATCTTTTGACTTAAAGTCCGTATTTGTTTTCTTTCTATTACTATACTTAATTTGATCATTTAATCTTTTACTAATAGCCATTTTTTTCTCCTATTGGAGCAACTGTATTTCAGTTCGCTCTTAGATTTCTTCTGTAATATAAAAAACTCTTATACCAAAAGATATAAGAGTTTTTTTATCACATCACTTTTCTTTTCTATCTATTAGAGTATCACACGTATAGTGTAATAGCAATTAATAATTCTTTCTATTACAAATTGTCCTATTCTATCAACTAGCCTATATGCTACTACTGAGCATTTTCAATTCTTCTAATTCCATTTTTGTCAGCATTCTCCAACTTCCATAGGCCAAATCTTCTATTCCTATATGCAGAATACGTACACGCTCTAGTCGTACCACCGTATAGCCAAAAGCCTTACTCATTTTACGTATTTGTCTATTAAGGCCTTGGGTCATGATGATACTAAAGGTATCTTCTGTAATTGCTCTTACTTTACAAGGTCTTGTTTTGACTCCTTTAAGCATTACCCCTTCAGACATGCCTTTTACAAAGGCTTCATCAAAGGCTCTATCTACCTTTACAATGTATTCCTTCTCATGAATATTTTCTGAATCTAAAATTTCATTGGCTAAGTCACCATCATTGGTTAATAGAATTAAGCCCTGAGAATCCTTGTCTAGCCTGCCTACAGGAAATATATACTCTGGATAATTGACAAAGCTTATAATATTATCCTTTACATCTGGGTCTGCTGTACAAGTAATCCCTACTGGCTTGTTTAATACAATATAGACTTTGTCTCTTGTAACAATCAATTCGTGATCAATACGTATCTCATCCTCTTCTTCTACCCATTGCCCCGGAATACATAGTTGATTATTGACAAGTACTCGTTTTGCTTCTATAAGTGCATGAGCCTGTTTTCTTGAACAAATTCCTTTATTACTTAACAACTTGTTAATTCGCATAGCACTTTTTAATAAATACAACCTTTAGGTAGTTACCTTCTTTAAAGGTCTCTAGTGTCTTGAAGTCTTCTGGTAAAGAAAATGTTTCTAACAACTCGTATCTACATTCACTTTCTTTAAAAGCTTGGTTAATAAACTCTTTAAACTTATTCATATCAAATAAGTTACAGTTAGTAGATGCTACAATAATCCCATTTGTCTCAGTGATAGCAATAGCCTCTTTTAAGAGATTTTTATAATCCTTTGACGCACTAAAAGTGAATTTTTTAGATCTTGCAAAGCTTGGTGGGTCTAAAATAACCATATCAAATTTCAATTGTTTCTTCACTGCATATTTAAAATATTTGAAGACATCTTCTACAATAATATGATGCTCTGTATAGTCAATACCGTTGACTTCAAACTGTTCTCTTGTCTTACTTAAACTTCTATTGGCAAGGTCAACACTTGTTGTCTTGGCACCACCTAGTGCTGCAAATATGGAGAATGCACCTGTATAGGAGAAAGTATTAAGTACACTTTTCCCTTTAGCATATTTATCTCTTATTAACTTTCTTACAGGGCGTTGATCTAAAAATACACCTACCATGGCACCATCATTGAGATAAACAGCAAAGTTTACATCATTTTCTTTCACAATAAGTGGAAACTCAGGTTCCTTTCCCCATACAAAATCATTTTCTTCTATATATTGTCCACCTTCATTGAAACGTTTCTTCTGATAGATTGCTTTTGGGTTTCCTACTTTGATTAAAGTCTCTATAATCATTTCTTTAAAAGTATAAATGCCCTCATTGTACCAACTTACTACGTAGTAACCGTCATAATAATCAATAATCAACCCACCTATGCCATCGCCTTCTCCATTAAAGACACGAAAAGCTGTTGTTGAAGGATCTTGGTACAATGCTTTTCTAAGTTCAAAAGCTGTCGCTAATTTATGCTCAAAAAAGTCTGCATCAATTATTTCATTTTCTTTATAAGAAAGTACCCAGCCGTATCCTTTATTTTGTTTGCCATAGTAACCCTTTGCAAGAAACTTATTTTTCTCATCATATAAGTTAACGAGAACTACATCTTCTTTAAGCTGATTGATATTTATAATAGCTTCTTTTGCTATAAGAGGATTACCTCTTTGAATTGCCTTAACAAAGTTTGCCTTAATTTTTATTGGTGTCTCTCTTCTCATCATGTCATCCTTTTACTTAGTAAATTATTATCTACACTATTTATTGCCCTTATTATATCATAAAATACACTCATAAAACGTCAAAATCCTCGTAACACTCATCATCTGAGTATTACAAGGATTAAATAACTTACTATACACGCACACCAAACTGTTCCCATATAGGCCTCATGTCTAACATTTGTCCTTCTTCTCTTGCTTGGTCGATTCCAAGTGCTACAATTGCACTACGTATACCCTCTTCTCCACTACATACTGGTGCTTTACCATCTACCATAGATTCCATAAGCTCTTTAATAATGTAGTAGTCTCCATCACCATGGCCTCCACCTACTAAGTCTACTTCTGTAATCTCTTCATCACCTAATCGCTTATAAACTAGTTTCCCACTATAAAGTTCTACAATAAGTGTTCCCTCTGTACATGAGAAGTAAAGGCGTCTTTCTGGAATCGCATTAGAAGTTGTTGCTTGGAACTGAACTTGAACATCGTTTGCAAAGCGCATAATGGCTACCACATTGTCTTCGATTGTCTTATCGGATAAGAATGGATTATCATTACCTTGTTCATAGTCATCCACAAGACCTGTATCCCATCCATTAAACAAGTTTGGATGTTTATCATAGAGATGGCTGTTTGCTGGTACAAACATTTTATTACCACCAAATGCACTAATATGAGTTGGAACAGAGTCAATAAGCCAGTTCAATAAATCCATATCATGAACGCATTTTTCTAAGATATGTGGCCCGGAAAGTTCCTTCAGCCTACGCCAGTTTTTCATAATATAACTTCCATGGTCAGGTAAAACATTTTCTGAGCCATTTACTGAGACAATATCACCTAAAACTTTGCTTTCTAGAATTTTTTTAGCTTCACGGTAAATTGTTGCATATCTTAATGTAAAGCCTGTTGCAAATAATTTATTTGATGCTTTATGAGCCTCTTTAATAGCTAATAGCTCTTCTATTGATAGAGCAATAGGCTTTTCTGAGAAAACATGTTTCCCTGCTTTAAAAGAAGCAATGATTTGCTCTGCATGAAAAGCATTTGGTGATCCAATCATTACCCACTCAATTTCATCATCATTTAAAATATCCTCATAAGAGTTATAAATAATACCTTCCCCATCTTTATTACAATGTTTTAATAATTGTTCCGCATTCCCATGACTAGGATCCCATACCCCTTTTAACGTAACCTCTTCATATTCATTAAGTGCTGCTGCAAGACTTCTAAGTCTTCCTCCACATCCAATAACACCAAATTTTATATTTTTCATTGTAATTCCATCCCCCTGAATGTTATATATTTTAGTAAATAATATCATATTTCACTAACTTAAAAAAGTATTTTTATCTATTTTAGTAAAATTTTTATCTCAAGTATTCTTTATTATCAAAAATCACATTTCAATCTACTCCCTCTCATCTGATTTCAAAAAGAATTTATATCTAAATATAAAAAGCCACTCTAAAAACAATCTTTGTACAACATACAAATAAAAAAAGATTATTCTTAGAGTGGGTCATTGTGCTTTTAAAGTATATTTTGTTGCTTTTCTCTATATTCAGTAGGATAGCATCCTTCATATTTTTTAAAGATACGAGAAAATATACTTGGATCCTCATATCCTATTTTTTTAGCTAAATCAACAATTTTAATACTCGGATCCATCAAATAAAGTTTTGATATTTCAATACGTCTTTTGTGTATATAAGCTGGAAAAGTTGAGTTTGTATGTTCTTTAAACAACTTGCTAAAATAACTGTAGCTTAAAGACACATTCTTCGCTACCTCTCCCATGGTAATGTTTCTATGTAGGTTTAAGTCAATGTATTCAATAGCCAAAGCTATAATATGCTTATCTGTCCCCTTTAGTTTATCTATAGGTTTTCCCAACGATAAAGTATCCCCACCCAATTTTGCCTCTAACTCTTTTATATCAACAGGCTTTAGCATATAATCCGTAGCCCCTAATAAAAAAGCTTTCCTTACATACTCGTAATCATCATATCCACTTAATACAAAAATCTTAGGTAGATTCTCTTTTTTTCTCAGCCTTTCAATAAGTGTTAATCCACTAAATCCTGGCATTTGAATATCTGTAATTACAATTTCTGGTTGATATTGGTCATATAAGTCTTCTGCTTCTGGTACACTATGGGCTGTTAAAAACTGATAGTATTGATCATAATGAATCCTTTTTAATTTCCCTATAATGCCTTGGCAAATAACTTTATCGTCATCTACAATTAATAAATACATTTACTTCCCCCCTCTTATAAAATATCTTATAATATATTTGAGGTGATTGCATGAAATATTCAAAAAATAATTTAACACGTAGCTTTACAACACACTTTATTTTTCTTATTCTGCTCCCTTTCCTTGTTATATCTAGTTTTTTACTTCATATTTCTTATATTTCATCTAGAGATGATAACAAAAGACTTCACATGGATTTTACTTCTCAAGTTGCCTATAATATTAATCAACAATTTACTTTTGCTCAAAATATCCCTCGTTTAGTCCTTCTTAATGATTCTATTATTGATTTCTTTTCAAAACCTTACCAAGATAAAATTGATTTAGAATACTATCGTACTCAAATTTATGATTACTCTAAAATTACTAGCGGTATTTCTTCCGATATGAAACTACGTATGTATATTGAAAATGAAACCATTCCTTCTGGCTTTGGTATGTTTTATCATTTATCTAACATTCTACATATTCCATCTATCCAGTCTTTTTATGAAGATGAGGCTCAAGATTCCTGCTGGCTAGATGCTTCCTCCATCACTTCTGAAAACTTCTATGCCGATGCACTCTCCTTATACAATATAGACTCCTTTTGCTTTATGACCAAAATTTATAATGACGCTGAACCCATTGGTATCGTTTTAAGTTATCTTCCTAAACATCTTTTAAACCTCTCTGCTACAGGATCTTTCAACTCCAATGTTCAATGTGTTATAGATAATTTTAAGCTTTATTATAATTTCACTTCTAAAACGCTTTCTTCCGATGAATTAGATACTATTTATCAACGAACCGATACTTTTTATACTAATAAGCATTATGTTGCCTCAAAACACACTTACCCTACTCACCCTTTTGAAATCATTATTATTACATCTCCATTTTCTAATCAACCTTTTAATATTCTATTATTATTAATCTTTATAGTATTTATATTTATACTCTTTCTTTTCTTCATTCTATATAATTGTAAGCTTATTCATGATATTCATTACTGCTTAGATGCATTAGATGAATCTATTCAAAATAACTTTACTACAACACTCCATCTCAATCGTAGTGATGAAATCTTTCATATTTCTTCACGTATTAACTACCTTATTGAAAAAATCCGTAACTTAATCTCTGTAACCATTAAACAAGAAGTCTCTGCAAAAGAAAATCAACTGATTGCCCTCCAGCATCAAATCAATCCACATTTTTTGTATAATACAATGGATATTTTTTCAGCTCGTATGGAAATCAATGAACTTTATGAAGAAAGTGATGCCATGACCTGCTTTTGTTCTATGCTACGCTACAATATTAATAGTAATCAAATGCTAGCAACCATTGCTGATGAGCTTGCTCAAGTTACTCATTATATTACAATCCAAAAATTACGAGAGATTGATATCGTACTTATTACTAATATTTCTGAAGAACTTGTTCATATTCCTATTATTAAATTCATCTTACAACCTATTGTTGAAAATAGCTTTAAATATCGCAAACTTGATAGTACACTTGTTATTTCCATTAAAATTTTTGAAGATAATCGCCTTATTTACTTCAAAATTCAAGATAATGGTACAGGATTGTCAGAAGATAAACTCGCAGAGCTTAATCAATCATTTAGTTCTTCCTATAGCGCACTTTCAAAGTCTTATCATCATATTGGCTTATCTAACATTAATGACAGACTTAAATTATTTTATGGCCCCTCTCATCATATTGTTGCATCCATGGAAGATGGTCAAACAACTTTTACTTTCTCCATTCCAATAAAATAAAGGCAGGTTTCCCTGCCTTTGTTTTATTGATTAAATGGATGTGCAAATTCTAATCCTAATTTTACTTTATTTGCTTGGAATAAAGTATTTTGATACTCTTCAAGTTGCTTCAATCCTAATTTATCCATTTCAGCTAGTGCTTCTTTATATAAAGCTTCACATTGTTCTGCTGAAGAAGCTGTAATTACCCTACCTAATGCCTGTGTTTTGTATTCATTAATACGTGCAAATATAGCGCCTTCTTCACTTCCTGCTGCTGGTGCAACATCTGTAAAACATTTATCGTCATAGATGAGTACTTGTGGGTCTCTTGTACGTGCATTAATATCTTCACCCCAAACTTTGTCATCATCGAAATCAAAGCCACCTTGTATGAAAGTATAATCTGTTAACCAGCCTATACCATCTCCATATTTCGCATTATATTCCGTTGGGTTTTCTGCTTGAAGCTTAACCATTTCTGGGTTAAGTATGATTTTTCCATTTTCAATCGTATAGCCACCCATACCATAGTTTGCATTATAAAGCGCTTCTTTTTGCGTTAAGAATGATAAAAGCTGTATCGCACGGTCTGGCCTCTTAGTATTTGCATTAATGAGCGTTGCAGTCCATCCTGCATTACTCTTTGCTGGTACAGCAACATAGTCATGGTTATCCCCTTTCATAAGTCCAGCGTAGAGATACTTAGCAGCTGGGTCTTGTGCATAGAGGCTATCTCTTGTACTAGATACATTGGTCCATCTTGTGGTTGCAAAAAATTGACCTGATGCTGCTTTTTGTTTAATTTGATCTGCACTCATTGTAAAGCTCTCATCAGTCATAAGCCCTTCTCTATACATTTGATTTAAGAAAAGTACTGACTCTAAAAATTCTGGTGTACGATAAATAGATTGGAAATTTCCCTCTTTATCTTCTTGAGATGAACCAAATTGCTCTGCTAACTGCTCAGCAAGAAAATCTGTCATAAGTCCCATATATGGAACCACTTTATTACCATTATAAGTAATATTTGCTTCTTTCACCTTTCTAAGTGCATCCAAGAAACCTTCTTTGGTTCTTAAGTCTTCATAATTTGCACCTATTTGTTTCATAATATCATCTCTAACAAAGTTTTGGTTATGTGTCTCAAAGAAGCCATTATTCTCTGATACATTATCCTCTCCGTAATAGAAATTACATATTGAATACCAGTTCCCATCTTCTGCTGTATACCATTCTTTTTGAGACTCTGGCACCAAAAGTTCTGGTGCATACTCTTCTACTAATTGATTAAGTGGAAGTACAGTACCATTTTGCTCTAACATTTTTCTTTGGGTTGAGTTGGCTTCAACAGTAATGATATCTGGCAATTGCCCTGTCTTAATCAGTACATTTAATTTATCAATATCACCTGTTTGGAACTCAATTTTAGTACCTGTTTGTTCATAAATCCATTTATCCGTTAAATTTACTTCTGGGTTAAATTTTTTCCCATACCAATCATAAGCAACAAACCATTTAATCGTGTAATCTGATGTATCTGTTTTCCAACTAGGTGATGCAAGTTTTGCCTCTTCTTCTTTTTTATCTTCTACTTTACTTGTTTCTTCTTTTTTCACTGTGTCTGTTTGTTTAGGTTCTTCTACTTTTGTTGTACTACACCCTGCCAAACTACCAACTACCATTAAACTTACTAATAACAAACTCTGCCATTTTCTTGTTTTCATTTTCATTCCCCCCATAATTATTCTTTGACTGCTCCCATCGTAAAGCCTTTCGCAAAATACTTTTGCAAGAATGGATAAACTGTTATGATAGGCAAGGCTGTTACAATCATTGTTGCTAGTTTAATAACTTGTGGTGTCAACTTAGTTGCCTGTTCTGGAATAGTTGTTGCTGCAGCACTTCCCAATCTACTCGCAACAGCGGGGTCCGTGATAACTTTTTTAAGAAATAATTGTATAGTCTGTAATTCTTGTGAATTAGTGTACATCATTGAATCAAAATAGGAGTTCCAATGCCCTACTAAAGTAAATAGTGCAATAGTTGCTAAAACGGGTTTAGAAAGCGGAAGAATAATAGATAAAAAAATACGATACTCTGATGCACCATCTATCTTTGCAGACTCTACTAACGATTGTGAAATTTCCCTCATAAACGATTGAATAATAATCATATTATAAGCACTAAATAATCCTGGAATAATATATACCCAGAAACTATCAAAAAGCCCCAAACCGTTAATAAGAATAAAGTATGGAATAAGTCCTCCACTAAAGAACATGGTAACCATAATAAATGGAATGTAAAATTTCTTAAATTTTAATTCCGGCCTTGTAATTGCATAAGCTGTCATCGCTGTACAAAACAAACTCGTAACTGTTCCAACTATACATTTTAAGATCGTTATCCAAAAAGCTTGTAAAATAGTCTGATCACTAAAAACAGCTTGATAGTTACTAAGAGTAAATGCTCTAGGCCAAAAGTATACGCCCCCTCTTAGATAATCCTGCCCTTCATTCAATGAGCCAACCAACACATACCATAATGGATAGATCATAATAAACATCATCACTACGGTCAAAAATATATTAAGATAGTCAAAAGCATTTTTTTTGGTTACACTTACTTTCTTCACATTATCCCCCTAGAATAAGCCCTTTCCTACACATTTTTTTGAAAGCTTATTAGCAATTAGCATAAGGCCTACTGATACTACGGATTTTAAAATACCAACCGCAGTCGCATAAGATAATCTAGACTGCTTAATCCCCACTTTATAAACGTACGTATCAATGGTTTCACTAAAAGACAAATTCAGAGGGTTTTGCAATAAGATAATTTGTTCATACCCTGTATTTAATATAGCACTTATCTGAAAAATAAACATGATAACGATTGTGCCCATAATACATGGTAAAGTAATATACCAAATCTTTTGAAGTCTATTACATCCGTCTACCGTAGCCGCTTCATAAAGTTGCTGGTCAACACCCGATATGGCCGCTACATAAATGATAGAACCAAATCCTACATTTTTAACAATACTTGAGATAGTAAAAATTCCATAAAAGTAACTTCCTTTAGCCATAAAGTTAATAGGTTCACTACTCATTCCAAGCCATTCAGCTAGATCACTAAAAAGGCCTCCTGGTGCTAATATTTCTAATAGAATTCCCCCAAAGATTACCCATGATAAAAAGTGCGGTAAGTAGGAAATTGTTTGTGCTACCTTCTTTAGCCTATTGCTATAAAGTTCATTTAACATAAGCGCTAATATTATGGGAGCTGGAAAAGCAAATAATAACCCTAATCCATTAATGCTAATGGTGTTTTTTAAAATCCCCCATAATGCTGGATCATTAAAAAATTCTTTAAAATACTTCAGCCCCACCCATTCAGCCGATGCCATTGTTGAGAAAATGTTATACTCTTTAAAAGCTATAATTACTCCATACATAGGTAGATAGGCAAAAACTACTAAAAAGATAATACTCGGAATAATCATACTCTGGATCTGCCACTGATCTTTATTCCATGTCCTCCTCTTCACAACCACTCCCCCCTTTTTCCTAGCTTTTATTGATTTATTCTTCATTTGTTTATATTATATATTTATGTATATATATTTTGAATATCATTTTTTATCTTTACATGATTATTTTTATGCAATTTATATATTACCTCTACTTTTCACCTAATTCCCATTGTTGAATCATACGCTATACTATTAATCTTATTTTTCTCTTTTCCCATCATTCAAATAGATTAGATAACTTAAGGAGGATTATTTATGTTGATTAGTAACGAAACACCACTTATTGTCCATGATTTCTTTAATGAGCCAACAACTCAGTTTGCACACCAAGAACTTACTTCTTATTGGTCTAAAATATTTGCCAATGCTTCATCTAATGTGTCATCCCCCCTATCCATTAATTTCTCAAGGAATGAGCACTTACCCTTTGATAGTTATAGCCTTCATATTTTAGAGGATTCAATTACTATTAGTTCCCCTCTAGGTCGTGGCATTCTCTATGGTGTCTATGAACTTCTTAAACTAATAGGTTGCACTTTTATCTTCCCCTCACCAGTACACCAATATATTCCAACACTAACAACTTTTGAGCTTACTCCTCAAACCATCACAAAGATCTCTTCCTTAGAGTTTCGTGGCCTGTGTCTCTATCAAGTTTCCACTCATACCCTTACTGAATCAATCAATATGATTGATTATATGGGAAAAAACAATTATAACTTTTTACTTACTTCTATCAATAAAGATGATGAGGCTGTGGGAGATTTTCAAGATATCCACTGGCAAGATGTAGGAGAAATGCTTTATCCCGAACTTATTAAAAGAGGCATTGTTATTGATATGAGTGAGCATTCTACAGATTACTTTTTCCCTCGTGAAAAATGGTTTTTAGAACATCCAGAATGGTTTGCTCTGATTAATGGTAGTCGTCACCCTCTCCAGATTTGCTATTCTAATGCTGATGCAGTAAATGAATACATTAAAAGCTATTGCAATTTTGTTAAAACCCATCATGACTTTAAATTTATTGGCATATGGCCATTAGATGGTGGTGGTTATTGTGAATGTGAACAGTGTAAAGATCCTCTAACCATCTTAAAAGCTAATAAAAAAATAGCTCACGCTATTGGCAAGGTACGTCCAGATCTTACAGTTGAACATCTAGCTTACACCCCTCAGAGCCTTTCTTGCCCTAATGATGATATTCCAGATAACCTTTCCGTCTTAGTCTGTAGTATTCAAGATACTCTAGCTTATAAATGGGGCCTAAAAGCAAAAAATAAAGGAGGTGCTTTTTACTTTGACTATGACACAGGAGACCATTACCGTTATCGTACCCACGTTTGGCTAAATCCTATTGCTTGCAAAGATATGGTCAATACATTTATGCACTATCATTATCGAGGCATCATCTCCCTCTATCTCCCTATAACAAGTTGGTGGCAATCTAGCCTTAATTATTATTACTTATCAATTGCCTACTATAATCCCTGTTTTGACTTAAAGACCGAAACTCTTAAGCTTTCCAATATGCTTTTTGGCATACTCAATGGCACTATACTTGCCGAAGCCTTACTCACTACCATTACGAAACTTCAAGACAAAATCCTTTGGAGCCGTTTTCCGCACAAATTTTCACATCAACCAGAGCATATCTGTCATCGCCATATTTCTTGCGATGCACTTCACCTAGAATCCTATAAGCAGACTTATGCTCATATTCAACAACTTATTAAGTCTGTAAACTTAGATCTTATGACAGATGCCCAGCGCTATCAGCTAGAACTCTTTAAATCTTACTTAGAGTTACAAAAACTATTTTTTGAGTGTATTGATCAATTTAATTTTGATACAGATAGCCCTGACAAAGTAACTCCTTATTTTGAGATGCTAGAAAAACTTCAAAATAAATATGGAAAGGTCTTTATCTCACCTGAATATGCAAAATGGCGCATTATAGGTAGAGATAATATCTTAGACCCTAAAAACACAGATACTTTATTTTAAAATCCATTTTATACACCTTAAAAATAGTCATTATTAAATAAAAATTGTAATGGCTATTTTTATTTATTTTGTCTATGTTTAAATTAGGTTTCATCATAATTTTAAGTGGGGGAAGGGTGATTTAATGAGTCGATTCAAAAAGCTATTGGTAGGTTGTCTGGTTAGTAGCATCATACTAGGTGGGATGAATGGTAGCGCTGTCTATGCAGCCTCTAATCCTCAAGTTACTGTAGAATGGAATAATGTACGTCAACAAATTGATGGGTTTGGCATTACACAAGAAGAAGAATGCACCTATGTTATGAACGAACCTTATCGTTCAGAAGTCATGGATTTGTTATTTTCTCAAGAAAAAGGCATCGGCCTATCTTTACTCCGTACAGAAATTGGTTGCGGGGAGAGCAAACCTACTATAGAACCTGAAAATAATGTTTGGTACACAGATGGGGATCCTCGTGAATTATGGTACTTTAATGAAGCTCTCCAACGAGGTGTAGAAAAAATCTATGGTACAGTATGGTCTCCACCAAAATGGATGAAAACAAATAACAGTTGGTATTATGGGGGATTTTTAAAAAAGGAATGCTACCAAGAATATGCTGATTATTTAGCAGCTTATGTGAAAATCTATAAACAATATCATAACATTGATATTTATGGTGTTTCCATTGCTAACGAGCCTGAATATCCTGCATCTTGGAAATCTTGCCTTTGGACCCCAAATAGCTTTTATGATTTTATCGTTAATTATTTAAAACCTACTTTTGAACGTGAAAGCTTAGACACTAAAATCATCGCAGGTGAAAGTGGGTTTTGGAATGAACATTTTGTAGAAAAATTACTTACTACTCCCGAGGGACGCGAAGCATTAGATATCGTAACTTCTCATCAATATCAAGGGTTTATTCAAGACTTCCCACTTTCTGACCAGGCACAAAAGAAAATATGGCTCACTGAACTTTGTGATACATCTAATGGTTTAAAAACAGATATCAATGACGGTGTAGATTGGGCTATGAAAGTTCATAAATTTATGACCATTCCTGAGGTCAGTGCTTTCTTCTATTGGCGCGGCGCTCACACCACATCAACCAATCAAGCACTTATTCAGATAAACAATAATACAGATTACACCACCACAAAAAGATTGTATGCTATAGGCCAATACAGTAAATTTATTCGCCCAGGCTATCAACGGATTGTTGCTACAGAAAATCCTGCTTCTGATATTTACGCTACAGCGTATAAAAATCCTATTACAGGTGAATTCTGCATTGTTTTAGTAAATAACAACAAAAATAATAATTACGTATTAGATGTCAACCTCCAAGGTGTTTCATCTGGTTACTTAACTCCTTATGTAACAGACTTACATTATAATATAGAACCTTTAGAAGATATCCCTGTTACAAATGGTATTGCTACTGTCTCTATTGGCTCAAAAAGTATTATAACTTTAGTTGGTACACAAAATTCTACACCACTCACAACCAAGTCCTATGATACAGTTGATACTCTAGACCATATGGGTAATCTTTATGACTCCTCCGCTAAATGGACCATCGAAAAGGGTAATGATTATGGACGCTATGATAATGATTCAAGCTGCCTAAGAAGGATCGAATTATCCAAACAACATGCCATTTATAAATATCCTGGAATGAACAATTTCTTAGCCACTCTATATTATTGTGACAATCTAAATAACATCCAATTCTCCATATCTAGGGATGGTATAGATTACACCCCTTTACAAGTAGAACATACTAAACCGATTCATACCACAAAAGATTGGAATAGAGTAAAATACTTCCCTAGTTATGATATCCCTCAAGGGACAAATTACTTAAAAATTGAGTTTGATGGTGGTACGAATGAATGGAATAAACATCTAGCAGAAATTGCTTTTTCCTATGATTCAAGTGCCATTGCATTAATGGACGATTTATCTGACTTATTCCAAGTTACAACAAGTTCCAACCTGGTGATTGGTGGCCAAGATGGTAACCAAAAAGAAAAGTTTGATAACGACACAACAAGGGCCCTACGTACAACAACAGATGCTGGAGAACTTATCTATACTTTAGGTGACCGTCAAATTAATGATTTTGACGTATACTTATATTTCTATGACAATACAGATGACCCCTTCCAAGATATATCCTTCTCTACTTCTAATGATGGGATCAACTGGTACCCACTTGAAACTAAATCCTCCGGAACTTTTTATACCAAGGATCATTGGTACCGTAAAACCTATTCACCTCTCAATAATACCAAGGTAGGTAATTACTTAAAAATTACACTTAGTGGTGGTAAATATGAATGGAATAAGCAAATTTCCAAAGTAATTCTGTATTAAAGCCTATTAATTTAAGTAAAATTAAACAAAAGTGCACAAATTTTAATTTATAATTTGTGCACTTTTACAATTTATATTATCTTCTATTTTTCATTTCAATCATATCACCATAAACAGGTGTTGGCATACCAAATCCACCAGATACATCCACAATTTGTCCTGTTGTGTACGCCGCATCATCACTTGCAAAGTAAGCAACTGTTCCAGCTACTTCTTCTGGTTCTCCCATACGCTTAATCGGTGTATGTTTTAAGAAGAATTCTTTAAATGCCTCTGATAAATTATCATTTACTGCATCTGTTGCTGTCATCCCTGGAAGGACTGCATTGCAACGTATATTATCTCTTGCACATTGTGTTGCAATAAGCTTTGTTAAATAATTAATTGCTGCCTTACTTGTTCCATATCCAATTTGTGAAATATCTGGGCGAATTCCTCCAACAGAAGAAATATTAATAATACTTCCTCCTCCATTTGCAGCCATATGCGGAATAGCAGCTTGTGCAGTTAAAAAGACACTGGCTAAATTCACATCTACTGTGCCCATGAAATCTTCATAGTTTGTATTTTTAATATCTAAATCTGTTTTTGGATTAGAACCACCAAAGTTATTGACTAATACATCAATTCTACCTTCTTCTTTAGCAACTTCATCGATCATCATCTTATAACTTTCTTTAACTGTAGCATCATTGTAAACAACCTTTACATTATAGCCTGCTACACCTAATTCTGTAGCAATTTCTTGTGCACGCTCTACATTTCTAGCTGCCATATAGACAGTTGCACCTTCTTGTGCTAGACGTTTGACACAGGCAAGTCCTATTCCTCTTGTTGATGCTGTAACTACTGCTACTTTATTTTGTAATCTCATATTGTTCTCCTTATTTCTAATTAATATCCTTTATTAATAAATATTCTTATATAATTTCTTATTCTATAGCAATATATCTCTTTGTCAACTCTCATTTTTTCTATAAAATTTTTAACTTTTTCAAAAAAATCTTAGACCTTTATTTGTTATATCTAGGATTTTCTCTGCTTAATTACCATAAATAATAATATTTTGAAATACTGCTTTATTATCTGTAATATTTTTGTATTCATGTCCTTTATCAGCTATGAATTTTATTGATTTTCCTTTATCTAATATATAATCTTTACCTTTTATAGTTATCACTATTTGTCCTTTGGTAACGATTATATACTCTTCAACATCGTCTGCATGAGGCATTGAAATATGATGACATCCCGCTTCCAATTCTATCGTAAATATTTCAAATCCCTTATTTGTATCAAAAGGAAATATAGGATACAATCTCATTTTTTCCCTACTTTCAATTATAGGTACAATCTCCTCTTGATCAACGATTATTAGCTCATCTTGATTTTCTTCAATAAATACTGAAAAGGACACTTTTAACCCCGTAGCAATCTTCCACAAAGTAGATACTGTTGGATTAGACTGCCCTCTTTCTATCTGTCCTAGCATAGCTTTGCTAACATTGGTTACTTTGCTAACCTCCTCTAAACTTAAATTTCTACTGCTTCTTATCTCTTTAAGTTTTTTACCTATAAGTAAATTTAAATTTTCCATCTCTTCACTCCTTAAAACACGGCCAATTGTATGTTATAGCATTTTTTTTATAATATAACAGTTGAAATTATTTATTCCTGTTTGTATAATATCATATATATTATACACTATAACATACATTATATTTGTATATTATATTTATTTCATATTTTACATAAGGAGAAACACAATGAAAAAAGCATTTATCTTAGGTATTATATCCTCTTTCTTTTTCTCATTTACTTTTATTCTTAATAGTCAAATGAACATATCTGGAGGTAGTTGGCTTTGGAGTTCATCTCTAAGGTTTTTATTTATGTTACCTCTATTATTTATAGGTATAGTAATTAACAAAAGTTTAAGCAAGGTCATTTCAGAAATAAAAAAAGCACCTACAAGCTGGCTACTGTGGAGTACTGTTGGATTTGGATTGTTTTATGCACCCTTAAGCTTAGCTTCTCAATACGGCTCATCCTGGCTTGTTGCAGGAACATGGCAGATAACAATCATTGCCGGGGCGCTCATATCCCCTTTCTTTACTACTAAAATAAAAACCGAACAAGGTATGACTGAAGAGCGTAATAAACTCCCTAAAAAGTTCCTTTTAATTTCTTCAATCATATTGATTGGCATTTTTTTAATGCAACTTGAAGAAGCAAAATCACTTTCATTATCAGAATGTTTAACAGGAATGGCTCCAGTCCTTGTTGCGGCCTTTGCTTATCCTCTGGGTAATAGAAAGATGATTGAACTCTGCGATAATAAACTAAGCACTATTGAAAGAGTCTTTGGAATGACCCTTTGTAGTCTGCCTTTTTGGTTGATCATATCACTATTCGGTACGATTTCTGTTGGATTTCCTAGCCAAGATCAATTAATACAATCTTTTATTGTTGCAATTTTTTCCGGTATTATTGCCACCGTACTCTTTTTCAAAGCAACAGACTTAGTAAGTGGTGATACTCATAAACTTGCCATAATAGAATCCACTCAAGCAGGTGAAGTCATCTTCACACTACTAGGCAGTATTTTATTTTCAAATGATTCCCTTCCAAGTTCTATTGCAATATTAGGTTTATCTCTAGTTGTTGTTGGAATGATATTAAACAGTATGTCACAGACATAAAATTTAGCTTAAACTTGCTTTTCACATATTCATTTATGATCTGTATTTTTTAATAGTAATATTGGCTGTTCAATAAAGCATCGTCCTAACATAAATGTATCCTACTATGACTGTTAGAGATCTAGTAATATAAAAAGAAAGATAGAGACTGTTTTATTCAGCCTCTACCTTTCTGGATACATTTTTATTTCTATTACTTCATAATGTAATGAATCATTTTTGCAACTTCTGCTCGTTTTGCAGCTTGTTTTGGACTTAATTTACCACTACTTCCACCTAAGATATCCTTTTCTACTAAAATAGCCATACTTTCTTTAGCCCAACTACTGATGTAGTCTGTATCTTCGAAAGCTGCTAAATGATTTTGTTCTATTTCTACTTGTATACCCATTAATTGCATATATTTTACTAGCATACATGCTAGCTGCTCTCGTGTTATCTGTTCCTCTGGTCCAAATAAGCCTTCTCCAATACCTTGTGCAATACCCATTTCATTTGCCCAAGCAATATAAGGAGCATAGTACATATCCTCTTGTACGTCTGTAAATAAAGTATTTTTATCGAATTCATCTACATTTGCAAGTCTTCCTAATACCGTCACAAACATACCTCTTGTCATAGTCATTTCTGGACTAAACGTATCTGTAGCTGTTCCTCCCATAACATCTCTTGCTACTACAAAATCAATACTTTCTTTTGCCCAGTGATTTTCAATATCTTTAAGCCCTAGCTCTCTATACACCACTTCATAACTTCCTAATCCTTCTACTTGAGCTTGGATACTATTGTCTTGATAGTTAGATGTTTTTAGCAATTTACTTGATCCAATGGAATCATGGTAATACATAACTACATTATTAGGTGATTGACCTTTAGTTAATGTATAAGGAATTGTTATGTGTATGGTTCCTATTCCGTTGAGAGCTATCTTTTCTCTCCCTTTACTTATTCCAATTGTTACTTTATTACTTTCTAATTGCTGTATTGTAAGTGTCACAACTTCTTCCCCAACTTGGTCTAAAAGATTATTTATCACTTCCTTATTTAGCATAACTTTTCCTATAGAGGTCTCTATTACAAGTTTCGCCTTATCTTTTATGATGGATTGAAGTTGTTTTCGTGATGTTTGCCACTCAGCTTTATCAGCTTTCACCTGTGGTCTAACTATGACGCTCTCTTTACCTTCCGTGATTTCTACTACCTCTATCTGTGTAGAACTATTTGATGTATTGTCTGTAGACCCAGTACTACCTGATGAACCACCTGATTCATTTTTCTGCCACTTAGCATACACTGTTACATGATCCACCACTTCTTTATCAAAGTTATATGCCTCTGTATAACTTTGATCTATATACCATCCTATAAATTTATAACCTTCTCTTATTGGATCTGCCGGCTTAATCGCCTTTTGACCTTCTAATATTTCTTGTGCCGCTACTTCACTTCCACCCTTACTATCAAATGTAATGTTGTACTTTATATCTTCTCCAACTATAATTTTTTTAGTTACAACACCACTCTCTTCCATTCCTTCTTTTACTGCTATTGCTTTGATAGTTGCTGTTTTATTAAGTACAATAGCCTCTGTATAAATTAAGCTTGCTTGAGTAGGATCTGAACCATCTAATGTGTAGTAAATAGTTGCATCTGGCGTCTGTGTTATCAGCTCAACCTTACGATACTTATCTGTATCTATGCCACTTACAACAACTGTTGGCTCACTTACATATACTTCTTTTCCAACTACAACTTCTTGGCTTACAATAGCACTATCATCCATACCTTCTTTAGTTGCTACTGCCTTAATAACCGTTGTTTCCTCTAATACAATACTTTCATCATACTTAAGACTTTCTTTTGTAGGCATGCTACCATCTAGTGTATAGTAAATAGTTGCATCTGGCGTCTGTGTTATCAGTTCAACTTTGCGATACTTATCTGTATCTATGCCACTTACATGAATACTTGGTGCATTTACTTCATTAGAGATGATAAATTGAGCCGAAATAGTAACATCTTTTTCTGGCATTTCAAATACTCTACCTTCAATTGCCTCATTGTTAATATAAAGAGATGCAAGTTTATACCCCTCTTCTGGTTCAACATGCACTAGGATAGATTCCCCTATTGTTGCCTCTGTCTGATTAACTGAAATACTACCATTTATAGGCTGTGTTATATAAACATCATAGGTCACAGCTTCTTGCGCTTTGAATAGCACTTCAACTGAGACATTCCTTGCTGGCATCTTAAATATTGTCCCATCTATTTTACTGCCATTTACCCTTATTTCCTGAAGCATGTAACCTCTATCAGGCTTAGCACTTACAGTGATAACATCCCCTTCTTTTGCAATTATTTTAGAAGTTTTAAAGGTTCCATTTGTAGCATCCAATTTTTCTACACTGTAATTATCTTGTATAAACTCCGCTGTAATCGTAACATCTTCATTAGGCATTCTAAAGGCACTACCTATTACCTGCACACCATTTACTTTCAACGAATCCTTTTTGTACTTAAAGCCTTCATCGGGTACTACATTAAGTACTACTTCCTCACCATATATCCTTGTCTCTTTGTTCACTAATACCTTACCACCATTTATATCACCTACAGTGATGGTATAACTTGTTTGAATTGGCGTTGTGTAGACTGCTGTAGATAATGGTTTAACAGTCCTTGCATCCATGGTTTCATTCATTGTTACTAATATTGTCGTCTCATCCAACGCTATATGCATGCCATATGGCACACTACTTTCTGGTAATGTCACTGTATATAACAGTTTATTACCTGCGTCATTAATAGATTTGTAAGTTGCAATAGTATCTGGAGCATCTATTCCCTCAAATGATACTTTTAAAGTACTATTGTTTACATCAGATAGACTCCCTAAAACACGTGCTTTTGTTGTTAGTGCTATGTCAACAGATTCACCAGCCACACACTGCTCATTAATATCAACGGCTGCATCCATTGGCTTATCTACCTTACCAAGTATCCTATCCATTGGAATTTCTTCATAATAAGGTTTAACACCATCTGTTTCATAAAGTACAGCAATATCCCCATTAGGTAATTCTGCTAAACATGAGTATGCATAGGCTGTATTATTTACTTCATAAGTATATCTCCATTCAATATCATATTTATCATAGCCTGTTGCACCAGGATTTTCATGGACTAATCCTACATGAATACGTCCCTTTGATCTTTGATTGCTTCCTTTTTCCCCTTCTGGCGCTGAAAGAATAATAGCAGGTTTCCCATCAATTTCTCTTGAATAATTAATAACTGATAACTGCACATTACTCGCATATTGGAATCCTTCATCAATACGCATAGGTTCAAATGTAGCCCCACCATCTAAGCTATCTGCATACCCCACATAGTTGGTATAAGCTGCACTACGTGCATACATACGAATAGTACCATCTGGTAACTCTACAAGTTGTGCTTCACTTGACTTACCTGGACTCTTACCAGCTTCCGTTGTCATAGTTGTAATGTCACTATGCTGCCATGTCGCTCCTTTATCATCACTATAGATCACACTACTTCTCTCTCCGTAGAGATCACTATACATTGGGAATAAAATTCTCCCTGCGTATTCTCCTTTTTGAATCACATGCCCTCTTCCAGGTCCTGCAATAAAATAGCGCATCTTATCTGTCTTAAATTCATTAGCAATAAGCTGTGGAGCATTCCATGTAATACCATTATCATTGCTTGAGCTTAACCACAAGTATGCAACTGGATATAAAACAAAGTCTGCTGTATCATAAAAGATACTCATAGGCACTCTTTCACCACTTAAGCTATTATTAGGCCTCTTTTGGTCAACCTCAAGTGGAACACCATCCTTAAACAATTCAAAATAGGCATTAAGTGTATAGGCTGTTTTTTGATTGTTTTCTATTTCAATTAGTTCATATTTAAGATTTGGATTGGTACTTACAACTGGCTTTATGTAATGTGTCATTTGCATGCCACTTACAATAGGTGTCCCATTAGGAACTAGACCTACATAGTATGTTCCCTCTTCATTATCAGCGACTCTTTCACCTTCTGCATTAATTTTCACCATACCATTGCCATAAAGTTGGTTATAGCCACCAAAAAGTCCACCACCACTTGGCCAGGCATCAGCAAGCATATAAATAATACCTGTCTCTGGATCTTGTACAACCGCTGGATCAATAAAAGATGCGCTATTAGAAGGACGTCCAGATGCATTCGTATACTCTCCAAAATAATTCACTAATTGAGCCTCTTCCCAAGAACCATTACGCTTAAATCGCACACCTGTATCCAAGTTATTAGGAGAGTCAAACGTACTACCAAAACGAACATCCATAGCTGCCATAATATTACCATTTATTAACTCTGTTAATGCAGGTATTCTAAAGTAGTTACTGCCAAACTCATCTCCGGCTGCAAACGGCTGGTCTGATTCCTTTTCTTCAGAAACTTCTTTTGTTTGGCTTGTATAAGCAATCAATTCTTCATCTGTAAGTGCCGTAGGTACCAAGGTAGCTTCTCCTATTAATCCAGTAAAAGGATATGAGTTACTACCACTACTTCTTGCAGTTCTCCCTAAACTTACCGTATCAATCTGTGCAAAATCTGATGCCATTTTATACTCTTCTGGCGTCATTTGTTTTTGTAGCACTAACTCACCATTTACAAATAATTTATATGTATAGTCTGTCGCATCAGCTTTAAATGCAAGAGTATTTGCCCCATTAAAACGTAGTGTATTGGCAGTTCCTGAATAATTCACACCTGCCCCTCTTAATTCATACCCTATGGTTGAACCATTTACATACACATGAAAATGATTATTCGCCTCTTTAGAGTTTGAAAAGCTAAACAAAGATCCAATCCCACTTTTCCCTTGACTAAATTGCATCTTTAGCGTCATGCTATCCAAGAGTTTCACTGTGTCTATAACTGTTTCATCATAATCCCTATATCCGTTGTCTATCATACCCTCATTAAATCTAAGCAATGTTTTTTCCTGAATGATTGGTGCATTTAAATCCACTTCTGAATGAATATCAAAACTAAATGTTTCATCATCACATGTAACAACGATTGTATACTTCGTCTGTGGTGGTAGTGCATCCTTAGTCTTTAATACATTATCTTCAATAACAAAATGTGCGTTATCCACTATCCCCTCTTTTAAGACAACACGCTTTCCATCTGTCTCCTGACCTGTAAGTATAAATTGACCTACTTCTGCACCTATTTTATAAGGTTCAAAGCTTTTCCCCTCTAATGCTACCTGAATGCTATCATTTTTTCCGGCTAATGTTAATGCATTTGCTTGTTCCACTGTTAGCACTTGATCTGTAATAGTAATTTGTGCAATATCCCCTATCCAATTTTTATACGCTACACCATTACTATTTGTATCAGTGCCACTTAAACCTCCAATATGAATGCTATTCATATCTTGATTTCTAGTGAAAAATCCCCTGAATTTTTCATTAGCATAATGACCATTAGGCCCATTTAAAACCGTCTCACCATCTCCACTTGCGAAAATATAACTATCATCAAAGCTTATAGCCATCACATGCCATTGCCCATCTCCATAATTAACATTCTTTGAATAAGAACTGTATAAGCCATTTGAAAATTCGTAACGTGGCATAATCTCCTTCTCATCATAATAGGCCCCTACTAACTGTGCTTTTGTATTTTTAGTTTGGGGCGCTGTGGCTGAGCCAAACCCAATGATAGAATATACACCCTTTTCCGTAATAAGATCTGGATTTAAACGTGCCTTAACAATAATCGTCCCCTTAGTCAGTCCCTTGATACTCTCTAAGTCTATCGTTTTATCAATAGTTTTTGTACCATCAAAAATTCGCTCTTCACCATTAAGTACATAATTGACAGTAGCATTCTCATACACATCTTCTACTGTTGTAAATACCTTCTCCTCAACACCCTCTTCTTCTGGATAAATGGGTAATAGTTCTGGTAAATGTTCTTGATCTGGGTAAATAGGTAAGGTTTCTAATCCATTTTCTTCGTCTGGGTAAATAGGTAAGGTTTCTAATCCATTTTCTTCGTCTGGATAAATAGGTAAGGTTTCTAATTCTTTTTCTTCGTCTGGATAAATAGGTAGGGTTTCTAATTCTTTTTCTTCGTCTGGGTAAATAGGTAAGGTTTCTGATCCATTTTCTTCGTCTGGATAAATAGGTAGGGTTTCTAATTCTTTTTCTTCGTCTGGATAAATAGGTAATATTTCTACCTCATGCTCTTCTTCTGGATCAATAGGCAATACTTGAGTTTCACTTATAGCACGAATCTTAAACTTAAAAATTTCACCTTCATATACCACTTGTATTCTGTAGGTTATACCATTTTCAAGCTTTTCCCTTGTTCTTAAAATGTTGCTCTCTATAACAAATAGCCCATTATCATATGTATCTTCATCTAAGGTAACTCTGCTATCTTGGTTTCCTTTCACCTCAAATCGTCCTACTGTGGCACCTTCTTGATCACAATATACTGTTAAATTATCTAGGGTCACCGAAGTTATCGTACTCTCTAAAGCCTCTTCTTTTTGTGCCACCTCTTCTGGAAGTGATGCCTGAGTGGAATAAGGTCTTGCATGAACTGAAATTTGCAAACTACTAGAAATAAGACATGGTACCAATCCTAGTATTGCTAGTTTTTTTGCCATTACTCTATTTTTCACCTAGTTTCCTCCTTATAAATAAAATTTTTTTTATTTTTTTATGAAAAAAATTTTATTTAAATTTTCAGTTAAATTTTATCATCTTTTATTTAATTTGTCAATTTCTATTTTTTATAGTTTATAACATTTTATTTTAAACAACATTTATACTTATGTATATCTCACACTTCATTCCGATGACCATTCCAACAATTTTATGTCCCTATACACCAGTTTTATTGACATTCCATTATCCTTGCCATAAAATAATAAGCCACCTTAATTTCAGCCTTCTCACAACACACAGTGAGGAAAAGATTGTTATTAGGGTGGCTTATTGTGCTTTTATATAAAACTTTAAAACCCCCGAACTAATTTAAAGTTCGAGGGCTTTATTTGCAATTGCTCCTGATATGATACAATTCTAACTTTCTTATACATATAGATTGATACCACCTGAGGCTTTACTTAACTTATCTAGCATATTAACTACTACTGTATTTCCTTTTAGATTGTTAAGTTTTTCATTATCCATGTTATCTGATATTGGATAATCTATTTTTTGTTTATTTTCAAGTTTTTTTCTTTTTTCGTCTGCTTCTTCCATATAATCAATCAATGTTTTTTTTGCATTTTTCATCATCGCTTTTTCTTGTTCTGAAAGTTCACATTCAAAACGTTGCCCATTCACAACAATCCATCTTTTATTTTCATCTTTACCTAGTTCTTCCCAAGTTACTTCTCCACTATAAGTTGTATAATTTGCAATTTTGTCAAATGTATTTCGATCCACTTGAATTGTAGTATGTGATGCAGTACCCTTATCCAGGCTTGACGGCATTTTTACTTTCGTGGTCATCTGTGATATATACGTATCTCTATTTTTTACTGAAAATTTTTTATCTTGATTTTGCTGCAGTGTTCCTTGCCCGATCTGCTTTTTTGTCGTCATAGCTGCCACTTTATCATACGAACCTACTACTCTCATATTCATGTTCATTTATCATACCTCCATTTTTATATTAATTAACCCCATGCTCTCTTTATATCGACGACATTAATACATTCGTTAATTATATAAACTTAATACATTGTAACCTAAGCATTGTATTATTTGCATTAACCAAAAATAACCCATAAATTTCAACTAAATGGCTTGAAATTTATGGGTTATATGGAGGTAAATCACTATGATTCCCTCTACTATTCTCATTCTATTGTTTTCTTTCATCTATTAAAAGATTTTTTAATCGTAGAAATATTTATCACATTCAGGTTACTTCTAATATTAGAGGCCACACCTATCTATATAGGATTGCACTACTACCTTTCTAGCCAATTGTGTCTAAATTGTCACGTATATGATACCTTAGCAAAGATATAACCTTCACTTACTACTTTAAATGACACGTAAAACTAAACATGCCCTAAGCTGTTGCTTCTCCTCTTGTGCTTCAATAAAAAGATAGGTATTAGAAGGCACATCCTTATCTACCACTAATCGATTGGTATCTCTTAATTGTACACCTTCTATTCGACATGATTCACTTCCTACAATGTCACACATTATGGTATAACGGATTTGGCCTGGATACCTTTTACCATACTGATCGTAAACTGTTGCATGAAGAATCCTTTCACTACCTTTTGTTATCGTGTCTTCACTTATTTCAAAACGTAAAGTTTCCCCATAAGGATCTTTCTTAGAAAGCTTCAAATGCTTCACTTCTTTTACATTTTCCTCGCAATATGCTACTAAAAATATATCTTGATTCTCTTTGGCATGGGCTTCTACTATTACTTCACCAGTCTTCCTATGGATAGTAACCCCTTGTGCTTCTTCCTCTTTTCTACTAAGTACTCTCATACCTTGTACATCTGTCCCTAGATACCACAAGATATCAGCCTCTATTGGTTTATCCCATTGATCCATGGCATAGGCTGTCATCCTATAACGCTTTACCTTTTCATTAGGAATTTGTAAATACGATGGTCCTTGATAATCATTAATTACAAGGGATATAGGTTTTGCTTCTTCTTTCTTCTTATAGACTCTAAAGTAATCAATCAAAGCTTCTTTTGGATAAATACCTCTATCTCTTCCCATACCACAAGAACCGTCTTTTGCCCCAAGATAAAGACTGAACAGAGTCATCATACGGTAGTTCGGTGTTCTGTCTGTCTCTTGTACCAGCTTACCATCTAAATAGAACTTAGTACCTTTTTCATTCCATTCAAAGCCATAAACATGAAATTCATGACTTGGACTATTGATAATAGGTGTTGGTTCTACCCAAAGGTAATTCAAATCCGTACTTCCATTAGGATGAATAACAGGACGCCATATATTAGGTTCATAGTCCTTTGACTCTGTATAAGCATCAAGAGTCTGCTCTACAATATCAAATTCTGCTGTTTGATTAGTAAATACTCCAAAGGCATACTGTTCACTTCCCTCTACCTCGGCTGTGATATGTTGATCATCTTGTACCCCTATCATCCACCAAGCAAAATGGCTTCCATCTTTTGTATCTGGCAAACGCATTCTTACCTCAAAATAGCCATATTTAGTTGCAAACCCCCGAAAATCCGGAATTTCTCTAGAACCAGTTACTGTACCAAATCGATGCAAATGAGTACGTTCAAAACTTTGTATACTGCTAACCCTATGCTCTCCATCTTGTACACACCAAGGTTCTCTATCTGGTTTTGATGTGATTATGAACTTGCCATCCTCAAAATAGAAATCTGCTTTTGCCAGTCTATCTTCTGTCCAGCCCCTGAGATAGTACGGTGACCACTTACGCCAATCTATCTGCCCATCTTGAAACTCTTCGTGATAAACAAGCTCCCATCCCTCTTTTTCCAATGGGCTTGGCAGTGCATCTTGTAGTGTAAAATCCTTGATAACTTCAATTTTTAAAGTAGTGCATATCTCTTGATTTAATTTGACTTTAGCGATTACGTAAAACTGAGTGCATTGTGCTACTTGATCACTTAGATAAAGCATATCACCATCTATCCATATACCCTCAATAGATTTATCCATCTCATAGACAATCGCTATATTCTCTACTTCTTGCCCATCCTCATCCATCAATATGGCTTGTAGTAGTCTGCGTGTTCTGCCACTAGCAGGAATAACAATAGCTTCTCTATCTGTAAGTTCAGGTGTTTGAAATACTAACCTCATGTTTGACCTCCCTAACCTTCCTCTGTAAAGTTAGGCAAAAAGGCACCTATAGCTTTTAATCGTTTTTGAAGCGCTTTGATATCTATTTCTTTTACTTGCCATCCTTTATCTATACTTAATGCAGCTGCTACGCCTACCGCTTGCCCTGTTATGAAGCAGGCTGGCATAACTCTCACTGAAGATAACATCTGTCTATCTGCACTTATACATCTACCAGCTACTAAGAGATTATCCAGTTCTTTTGGAAGAAGTGCACGATAAGGTATCCCATAGCTCTCACCATCTGCATAGCGAAGAGAGCTGTGTTCTTTTACAAAAGCATCATAGGCGTCCTTGGATGGATTCGCAATATGTATATCTACCGGATAGGAGAAACGACCTATCTCATCTTCAAAGCTAGCACGATTCATAAAGTCTTCAATGGTCATGACATACTCTCCTTGAATTCTACGAGATTCTCTTACGCCTAGATAAGATGCTGAAACCATAGGAAAAGCATTTTCGTAGCCCTCTTTTACATACTTTGTAAAATAAGTTTCAAACTCTCTTAATATTTTGCGTCCTTTAATCATAGCTTGTGTTAAATCTTGTACATTGGTTGCATCTACATTGAAGACATGGCCTATATTGGCCCCACCACTTGTCTTTCCTGCTCGACAAAAGCCAGGAATATGTCTATCCTCTTGGGTAAAAACATGATCTTTAAAGGCCTCTTCTAAAAAAGCCGTATGAGACATCCACATTTTTCCCCATTCTATATCAGCCCATAAAGAACATAAGGATGCAGGCATGGTATTTCCTTTTTCATCACCTAAGGTATACGCAACACCTGATAAGGCACACACATCTGCATCCCCTGTTGTATCAATGAATACTTTTGCTTTTACTGCTAACAATCCACTTTTTGTACTAACAATAAGAGCTTCTATATTCCTACCCTTTTTAATAACATCGATAACTTGTGAGAAGAAGAGAAACTCTACACCTGCTTCTACTACTAAATCATCATAGATTTTTTTTAATCTTTCTAATTGAATTCCTACTGTACGATCCATGATAACTGAAGGATCCTGTCTACTAGCTTCATAAATTTCACGCCCTATACCATCTGCCAAGAAATCTACACCATTTTCAAAAGGCATGAAAGCAGGGACAAGCCCTGCTGTTCCTGCTCCTCCGAAAAAACCTTGGGATTCAATAAGAAGTACTTTCACACCTTGTCTTGCTGCACTGACTGCTGCCGCAACACCAGCAGGTCCACCACCTGCCACACAAACATCTACATCATATGCTACTTCTATCTTTTTTGTATACTCCATAGGTTTATCTCCTTATTTAACTGTAAATACTTTGCCCTCTTCTAAGCGCGATGCTTCTGCCTTAAGTGCTACAATATGACTTTCTATCGATTTTTCAAGTGAAGTCTGCAAGCTAGATATGTGTTCTGGATTTCTCATCAGTTCAATAAACTGATCCATCATCTTCTCATCACCACCACCATGTCCTTCAATACTTGTTTCATTGTCGATCATATAGTGTATAGGCTCTTCACCAAACTTAAAGACGCTTACTACATTTTTATCCATATCTGCCTCAATACAACCTTTTGTTCCCATTACCTTGAGATAGCGATAGCATCTATCACTAAAAGCTGTCATTGTGAAGTTGATCGTTACACCATCTTCACAGAGCATATTCACTACTTGATGGTCTACTACATCATTATCACAATGATAAACACATCTACCATATGGTCCTGTTTTTAGTGCTTCCATTACACTTTCTTCTGTAGGTACAGGTGCAACAATATTGATAGGCCAATCCTTTTTACCACCTTTGACTCCTGTTACAGGGTCTTCTACATAATAGCGCACTGCATCATATGGACATTCTTTACGTGCTAGGCAGTTATCTGTACATCGAAGAGTTGCTCCTTCTGGCGCTTTTTCTTCTTTAAATAAATAGTTATTTCCAAAGCTACTTACTTGCTTACATGACTTACCTACAAGCCATAGTAGGATATCCAAGTCATGACAACACTTAGCCAAGATCATTGGACTTGACTCAGATGTTTTTCGCCAATTACCACGTACAAAACTGTGAGCTTGATGCCAGTAACCTACATTTTCAATAGCCTGCACTGTCACCACTTCTCCTATATCTCCCTTTGTGATACAATCTTTGATCGTATTATAAAATGGTGTATATCTTAAAACATGGCATACAACAACATGACGCTTATGTATCTTTGCTAATTCTACTAGCTCTTCACACGCTTCAATACTGTCTGAAACAGGCTTTTCTAAGAGTAAATGATACCCTTTTTCTAGAGCCATTTTTGCATGATTCACATGATCCTTATCTTGTGTACAAATAAGTGCACAATCAGCCATCTTTGGTTGAGCAAGGATTGCTTCTGCACTTGTAAAGCATGCTTTTTTTGGTAAAGAGAAATCCTTTCCTACTCTTACAAGCTTCTCTTCATCAACATCAGCAATACCTACAACTTTTATTTCTTGTGGATGCTCTAATATATATCTGCCGTAGATATCTCTCCCTCTACCACCTAGGCCTAAAATAATCGTCGTTATTTGCTTATTCATTATGACACCCCTTAAATTTTATTTGCAGTAACGATATTTGCCCAAACATAGGCACCTTCTAAACCACTCACATTTTTTCCTCTTAAAATGTTTAACCTTTCAACTTCCAATTCTTCAATTGAATCTATTTGACGGTGTATATACTGATTAAGTCTTAACTGAGTACTTTCTAATCTAGCTAGTAAGCCTCCTAGCCTAATATCTATAACTTCATAACCAAAGGCTTTATTGGTTGTAAACCATAGTTCTCTCCAAGTACTTCTTAATTGACTCAGATATTGAATAGCTAGCTCTAAATCCATGGTAACAATAGAAGCTAGTTTTTCCGCATTTTCTTCCTTATAAGCATTTAAAATATCAATCCCAAGCTCTGCTTTATAGCTTAAAAATCTTGCCATCTCACTATAGAATCTAAAGAGTAAACTGTACTGTTTACTCGATTTACTATGTTTTTCAAATACTTTTGCAAGCTTCTCATAGTGTGATTTTCTCTCTAAATCTTTTATATCTTCATCAAATAAACCTACAAGAGGGTCTTGATAAAAGAGGAACTTACTAGGATTTGGCACATCATTTACTAAATGCTCAAGCATCGGTAATGCGTCGAATTGACCAATCTCCAAGAAAGGGTCTATATCTTCTCCAATACACTGTTTAAATCTCTCTTTGACGCAGTCTAAGTTAAATTTTCCATTGTAACAGAACTCTGCATAAACTTGAAGTGCTGGTAAAAAGCCTTGGATATTAGCTTCAGCACCATTGTCTCCCCATGCTGTTAGCAATACTTCTTTGATACCTTTAGCAACACAAGACTCTAAAGCTGGAATTGAGGTCTTAAAGAACAAAGGATAATTCACTGCTGCACCAACCCAAGTCCACATACCTCCTGCAAAGATAGTGTTCGCTTTAAATTGTTTGTGTTTCTCAATATAATCATTATAAAAACTATGAGTTTTATGGTAGTAATCCCAATAAACTAACTCAATGTCCTCGCTTGCATGATCAATAACTTCTTGTGGAATACTACAAGCTTCATCATAATAAAAGTGTTCTTCTGAACCTAATCTAAAGTACATATCACTCCAAATCATTGGTCTTAATCCATATCGTTTTACAATCTCTTCTACACGATCTAAGTGCCCTTTAATAATCTCAAAACCATTAGTATAACCATGCTTTTGCAAGTATCTTCCTAATCCTAAATCCATAGCCTCATCCATACCTAGATGTATACGACGACTTCTATAGACATCTGATGTACTAGCTATCATTCTCTCGATAAGGTCATATACCGCTTCATCTCCTGCAAGAAGTACACTAGAGGTATCCTTGTACTTAGCCAAATCTCCCCATTTTAGTGCATTCTCTAAATGTCCCAACGTCTGTATACATGGCACTAACTCAATACCTAACTCATAGGCATAATCATCAATGCTTTTTAACTCCTCTTTCGTATACCTTCCACGCATATACCCAAAGAAAGGTTCATTCTCTATTTCATACACATCTTCTGTGTACATCATACACATATTAAATCCCATGACAGCCATCTTAAATAATAAGTCTTTTATTGCAGTTACAGTTAAAACTGCATTTCTTGATACATCAATCATATAACCTAATGTATCAAAGCAAGGCTTTTGTTCTAACGATACTGGGAGCTGCTCTTCTTTTAAAAAAGAAAGCGCACGATAAATTTCCACTTGCTTTTGTATATGTATCTCTATATTTTCAGCCTTTGTGTAGACACCTAAGCGATTACCCTTTTTAACAATTACTTGTTTGCCCTGTGTATCTATTTCAAAACCTAATTTATCAATTTCTGACTCTAAACGTAGCTGAGCTACTTCTCCAAAAAGATCTCTTATATCTATATTAATCTTCATCTTCTTACTCCTTCACGCTTCCAAGAACAATACCTTTTACAAAGTACTTCTGTAAAAATGGATAAACCAACATAATAGGTAATGTTCCTAAAAATATCTGTGCTGATTTAAGTGTTTCATCACTTACATTTTTCATAATCGCTAATTCTTCACTTGTCATAAGACTCGTATTAATATTCACATTCAATGTAGATAAATAAGATTGAAGAGGATAATTAGCTGGTGAATTCATATATAATATCCCATCAAACCATGCATTCCAGTGTCCTACTATTGTAAAAAGTAAAATGGTTGCTAGTGCTGGCTTTGAAACAGGTAAAAATACCTTAAATAAAATAGTAAATTGACTAGCTCCATCAATCATAGCTGCTTCTTCCAAACTTTTTGGTATACTTCTAAAGAAGTTAAGAAGTAAGACTACATTTCCAACTGCTACTGCTCCTGGTAAAACAAGTGCCCATATGCTATCAAATAATTGTAGGTTACGTATTAAAATAAAGTTTGGAATGGTTCCTCCACTAAAGAAGTTTGTAAATACAAAGAACCATGCCAAAGCTGTTCGGTATTTGAGTTGTGAGCTACTCTTAGACAGTGGATATGCTGTCAATACAACTAAGGTCATATTAATGATTGTTCCTAAAAATACACGCTTTAAGGTTACGCCCAGTGATACGATAAAATCACTTTTTTCTAGTAAAAATTCATAGGATTTCAAAGTAAAATCCACCGGCCAGAGGCCTACTTTACCAGCAGAAGCTGCCGCACTACCACTTAAAGATAGTGCGAACAAATGTATAAATGGCAAAATACAAAGCAAAGTAATACATACTAACACTAAGATATTAAAAACGTTAAATATTTTTCGTGATATACCGTCTCTTACTACCATCATGAACCTCCTTTAGAAAATCTTATACCCTGCAAAACGATAGGCTAAATAATATGAAATCCCTGTTAATCCACAAGTTATAAGAGATTTAATAAATCCTAATGCCGCTGCAGGTGAATATAACTTTTGACCTATACCAAGTCTAAAAACAAAGGTATCTAAAATATCTGCACTTTCATAAACAAGAGGATTATAAAGTAAGTAGATTTGATCAAATCCTGCATTGAGTACACAACCAAGTGCCAATGTAATCGTTAAAATAACTATTGGTAATATAGATGGAAAGGTAATGTATCTTACTTGTTGCAAACGATTAGCTCCATCTACAACTGCTGCTTCATACTGACTTTGATCAATATTAGTAATTGCAGCAAGATAAATAACAATATTCATCCCCATTCCTTTCCATGTATCACTAAAGATGATAAGCCATGGAAAGGCAGCATTATCTGTAAAAAATGACACTTTATCAGCTCCTACCATTTCAAGTAGTGAGTTGATAGGACCATTTAAACTAAACACTTGGAAAATAACACTTGCTATAATTGCCCAAGATAAGAAATAAGGTAAGAAAAAACTTGTCTGTACAATTTTCTTTAACCTTGTTCCTGCTAATTCGTTAATAAGTAGTGCTAACAAAAGAGGAACCAAAATACCTAGTACCATCTTTGAGCATGCTATAAATAGCGTATTTTGTGTGACACGCCAAATATTAGGTTGATTAAGGATAAACTTAAAATTTTGTAGGCCTACAAAATCTGAACCCAAGAATCCCTTTCCTGGATTAAAGTTTTGAAATGCCATCACAAGTCCAAACATAGGTATGTAAGAGAAGATCAAAGTTAAGATCATTCCTGGTGCTAACATGATATAAAATGGTGCTTCTCTTTTTAATCGTGCTTTTCTTTTCGACATACAATATACCTCCTCTTCATTCTTACTAACATTATATTTTCTTTGTGTATTGTTTTCTATTTCTAATACTTTACTTACTTTTATTTTGTTTACTTTTGGGCAAATAAAATAGCATATCCATGTTTTAAAACACGAATATGCCTAAATAAATCACTCTTTTTTATAAATATTTTTATCAATACATGCATCACGATAATGCTGAGGTGTATACCCTGTAACCCTCTTAAAATACGTTGTAAAATAGGTAGGTGAATAAAATCCTAATTTCACACTAATATCCGTCATCTTTAATTTACCTTTTTCAATAAGTTCTTTTGCTTTCTTAATTTTTATTTGCTGAATATAATGAGATAGATTTTCACCGCATTCTTTCTTAAATAATCTAGAAAGATAAGACGGATTCATGTTAACTCTTTCAGCAATAGTCTGTAAGCTTAAATCTTTATCAATATTTTCCTCAATATATTGCTTACACGCTTCAATAATACGTAGTGTATTCTCTGTTTGCTCAATGCTATCTATTAGTCTTTCTGCCGGCATCTCATCTAGAACTTTCTCAATGAACTCAATAATAACTTCATCTTCTTCATTTTTTAAAATAAATTTTGCTTGGCCACTTTTAGCAATATCATATAGGCAATCAAAGTCACTATAACCAGTCAAGAAAATGACTTTTGCATTTTTATTTTCTTCTCTAGACGTAATCTCTTTAACCATTTCAATACCTGTCAGCCCCGGCATACGCATATCTGATAAAATAACATCAACGCGCTGTTTATATGCTAGTCGAATAGCCTCTTTAGGCATATAGGCTTTATCTATTTTTACATGGTATTTACATTTTTCTTTAATCAGATTCTCTAAGCTATCTACAATTTCTGGCTCATCATCTACTATCAATAACCTAAACATATTATTCCTCTCCCCCTAGTAATTTCATTTTCAAGTCAATTTTCATCTCAATTCGAATACCTTGCCCATGCTCACCTTTTTTATATACTAATCCACTTTGCTTACCGTAGTGTAGCTTTAGACGTTTATTTACATTTAATATACCTGTGCACTCTACATAGCCACTATCTGCTTCAAGCTGACTATTTAAAACATCTATTTGCTCATCCTCCATACCCGTTCCACTATCTTCAATACTACATTTCAACCACTCTTCATCTAAGCAAAGAAAAATATCTATATTCCCTTGGTCTTCTAAATTCTGAAAAGCATGCTCATATATATTTTCAAGTAATGGTTGAAAAATAAGTCTCGGTACTTTTATATCCTCTAAATCCTGAAGCGTATATAGACGATTGATTTTGATACGGTCTTGAAAACGTATGGTCTGAATGTCTATATAATCCTCCATATGTTTAATTTCTTCTTTAATAGGTACAAAATAAATACCGTTCCGTGTAATATAACGATAGTATGAAGCAAGTCGTTTACTTAAGAGAATTGCTTTCTCATATTGCTGATTGGTACACATTCGCTGAATGTTATAAAATCCATTGTATAAAAAATGTGGATTAATTTGTAGTTGATATTGTTTAATCTCTGATTGCTGAAGAGCTAGTTTTTGTTCATACTGTGCCTTAATACTTGTATCTAATCTAGCAATCATCTTGCCAATAGCCTCATATAAATATGTAAATTCTTCTGTTTCATGACCCGTTAGCTCCACATTGTAACATCCTGCTTCTACATTTTTAAAAGCCTTAATAATTTTTTTGATAGGTTTATGCATCAATTTATTCATACATGTTACATAATAGATAATACCAATCCCTGCAAATATAAAGCAAACACCTATCAGGACACTTAAGAAAATAAAATTATAACCATATACTTCTAACTCGAACTCAAATACCAACATTTGATTAGTAGGCTCAAGCCGCTTAGTAATAACCTCTATATTTTTCTTCTTAATACCATTCTCCTTACCAAATAGCTTACTCGCTAGTATATTCTGATCATCTAAAAAACTTATAGACACTAAGTTCTGATTTAAATAATTAGAAATATAGCTTAAGAAATACTCTGGTTCAAATTCTATGCACAAGACTGTATCCAGCTGATTAAGTGCCTTACTTCTTTCATAGAGAGGATCAAAATCAAATAGATAGATTTTATCATTCATCAACTTAAAATCTAAGCGACTCACTTCGAGTTCACTTTCAAATAGATCCTGATAGTCACTATCTTCTAGATGAATAATCCCACTGTCCGCTGACAAAACCATATTTTTATTTCTTATAAAGAGCATACTATCATTGATAAAATGATTAGCCACCTTAATGCTATTTAATTTATACCTTAAATCATTGATCTCTGCATAATACTCCCACGGTCTCACATAGGGATCACTATAGCTAATCACTTTTAATTCTGGCCTATTTAAAATTTCTCTACAATATTGATTCACATAAGACATTTGTAATTCCAACTGTTGAATCGCAAAGTCTGTACTCTGCTCTATTTGTTGTTTCATATTTTCTTCTACATGCTTTAAGTTGTACCAATAAAAAAAGATATTTGTTGTAAATACAAGGACTATTATTGTTACAAATAAAATAACAGCCTGTCTATAAACCTTCAACGTTCCCTTCAAATAATCACCCCATTATCCCGTCATACATCCTGTCCCACTATCTATTTACTAGTATAACATTCTAAATATAGATATGAAAAGAAGACAGAAGCGTATCGCTACTGTCTATCTTTTTTCTTTATTATTGTTTTGCATACCAATCATTAACTTCGTTTGTAATCTGATCCCCACCCATCTTATGCCAATCATTTACAAATTTATCAAACTCTTCGATAGGTGCACCTGTGATAATGCGATGATAAACCTCATCACGAAGTGTATCTAAGATACCTTGTGAAGTGATCATCGTTGGTGTGTATGAACCATAGAACTCATTCATAGTGTATAGTTTTTCATTACGCACTTTTTCTGTTAATCCAAAACCACCATCTTCTGCAATACGGCTATAATATAGTCCCCAGTCTGTACCATTTAATTCTGTCTCTAAACGTTTTGCAGCCTCAAAAAGATCTTTAAATTTTTGTGGTTTAAGTAATGTAATATCATCTTTTTTAAGTGCTTCATTGAGTTCTTTGTACTGACGTGAGTTCTCAAATGTATCATCCATTCTTACTGGGCACCAGTTGTATACATAACCATTTTCTGGTTTCCATAATTCACGGTCATACTCTTCTTCTCTTTCACTTACAACTGTACTTAGCGTATCATAATAAATATTAATCATCTTTGCTAATGCTTCAGGGTTCTTCATATCTTTACTAATAACATGATATGAACCTATGAATGCTTGGTTGAGTCCTGTATTTGCAATTCCACCTTCTGCACTTACTAAATTAATAGCTTTCCAACGTGCATCTGGATTATTATCAATAGAAAGGTTAAGTGGCCAAGCTGGTACCCACCATTCACCAAGTACAATACCTGCTTTTCCTCCAACAACTGCTTCTGTCATCTTATTACTATCCATTGCCACATACTCTGGATCTAAGATTCCCTCTTTATACATCTTTTGTAACATCTCTAGTGCGTCTCTCATCTCTGGTTGCACATCACCACACACGAGTTTACCACTTTCATCTTTGGTCCACATCTTTGGATAAGCATTATAACCATTCATTAGGCCCGCTGCACCACCAAATCCAGCATAAAGTTCTTTGTATAATGCAATACCAATAGTATCATCTTTACCATTTTTATCTGGATCTTGTTCACTGAAAGCTTTTGCTACTTCGAATAATTCATCCATACTTGTTGGAACTTGTAAGCCCAATGCTTCTAACCAATCTTCACGTATGTAAATTAACTGTGTTTGTTGGAAATTATCTAAATTTCTTGGAATAGCTACTAATTCACCCTTTTCATTGGTACATTTCTTAAGTAGTGTTGGGTCTGCTTCTAAGTTCTTCTTAATCGGTTCCATTAAGTAATCATAAGCTCCTGTTAAATCCCCAATCATATCAGATTGCTTAAGAAGTTCAAATTGCCCTTCATCTACTTGAAGAATATTTGGGATTTTTCCTGAAGCAATTGTAACATCCATCTTCTGTGCGCCTTGACTTGCAGGTACTACCCAGTCATATTTAAGCTTAATGCCTAAATATTTTTCCATGATTTCTACCCACTTTTGATTCTCTGGTGTGGTATCTTTAGGTACAATCCCATCTTCTGGCACATTATAGGATGCTACTACAGACACCTCTATAGGTGGGTCATATTTTTGCCAAATATCAATATTTTGTACTTCTCCTGTTTCTTCACCTTTGGCAATACTTTCAGTAGTATTAGTTACATTATCAGGTTTTTTACTTGAGCATCCTGTGAACATTGCCATCAGCATCGTTCCTGCAAGCATTATACTTAGTGATTTTTTCATAAAACGCCTCCATTTTAGATAATTTTTTATACAAAATATCCATTTCTAATCTGAGTATAATGCATTTATTTTCACATAACAATTTAGATTAATTTACTTTATTCTATTTTATTTACTTTTTCACTCTAAATATCTTTTTTATGAGCATCTTTTTAAATACATTCAACCCGGCTCACAACACACTATACAGCACCCTTATTTTTCTTACTTATTAAATAAATGTTTTCTTCCTATACTTTATTACATTCATTAAACATACTATCATTCCTAAGCCTAGTATGTCCAATCAACTAGAAGACAAAAACATATACATCTAGAACTTTTAACAAATTCTTTAACTTTTTTACGTACTTGAGGAACCTTTTGGAAAAATTCTAGAAGCGTTTGCATTACATTTTCTCCCATGCTTCCTAATAGCTCACTGAGCAGTTTTTGCTGCGCTTCCCAATCGTTAGTATTCAGCTGATTATACCTGTAACATTTATCTTTGCATTTACTGATTTCTGCTTCTAACTCAGAATTATAACACCCCTGAAACAAACAGTTTATTGGAACTTTGGGTTTTTCTTTCATCATCTTTGCTCCTAAACATATTTTTACTATTCTATAATAATAGTAAAAATAGTAAAATACCATAAATACAAACAAAGCCAACCTAAGTTGCCTCCCCTCCAAAATCGTAGGCAAACTTAAGTTGGCTTTATTGGTGACATCTTGTTACAGGATTCTTAGTGAAACTTCATCAACTATGCTTGTGTGTAATAGGTTCATTTGTCCCTTTCTAGCCGGTTCTCGTCCTTACGAAAGCGCCTGGTAACCCTGCCGGTGAAGAGGTCGCAGTGACTTTGCACCATTATTCGTCTGGCCACTTGTAACACCTAAGACGTACTATCCGTTCCCTTAAAACTTCTTACATCCTATAAATAGTTGACTCCATTATAAGTGTGAATCCTATCAAACATATTGATCAATACACTTTGGTGTCACCTCCAAAGTGATGATTCCTAATCAGAAAGTTGCTTGCTTTTGGGAGGGGGGGCAAAATGACAACTTCCTTATTAGTGGTATAGAACACTGGTTATCTAGAATGGCAGTGTCACTATACTTTTATATTGAGTAACCGAAACTTTAAATGTTATATGTCTTTTGATACTTTAACTATACGCCTTTCTAAACCTTGTTACAATTGACAAAATATCTAAATAAAATTCTTGCATTTTATCCAATAAAAAGCTTGTACTTTTTAAAAGTCTTCTTCGAAATCAAGAAAGTGAATTTCTAGATTTTACATAAAAAGCTAAAACCAAAGAAAAGTGCACAAATATTTAATTTTAATTTGTGCACTTTTAAATTTTATATTATCTTCTATTCTTCATTTCACTCCTATCATCATAGCTTAAAATGTATTCATTAAAGTCATGATGATTTTATCAACTTCATAAACTTCCTCTGTTTCAAAAATTTCCTGTAATGCTTCTATATTCTGTTCTAAATGCTCAACATCCTTAGAATACATATGACTTATATCCACCATATCTACCTCTGTAAATTGTCCATTTTCTATAAACCTTACTACTGCAAGCTCCTTGATCATAATCATACTCATGATAGCTATCTTTATTTTTGCAGATACATCATAATCAAAAATAGACTTCATAAAGTATCTAAATATAAAATACACTAATATATTTTTAAACTTATACATGCTATCTTTATAATAATGATCAAATGCCTTATGTTTATCGATATAAAATGCTCTATTCTCTTCACTTTGCCAAAATTTTTCAAATCCATTATTTAACCCTAACGGATCATTAGCGTTTATATGTTCCAAATCTCTGTATGTTTTAAAATACTCATAGACATGGTTATATTTAATGACTTCATTTCCTTTATATTTATATAAATCATTTATCATCTCTTCTATAAAACTACTTTTACTATACTTTTCTCTAATAGCTTTTATATCATCCATCTCATCAAAATCTATTGTCTCTTGTATTTCTTCAACAAATTTAAGTACGATTGCTGCCTTAGCTCCTAAAGCTATATGAGGCATTTCTAAAATATTAATGATAATGTTTCTACAAAGGAAAAAGTCTTCAAGTGCCTTTTCATCTATACAATCATCCGCATCTCCTACTTCATCATCTTCACTTAATTCAAATTCTGTTGCTTTATTATTTCCTAATATAATTCTTGCAGCCTCTGGGCAAGATAAAGATATCCCCATTTCTCTTAAGTCAAAAAACTCTTCCATGTATCTTGGGTACTGTCTACATGTATAACAAAGACTTTTCTCTCCAAGCTCCTTGTATATTTCACAAAGATTATTTTCATTTAAAAATGGACAGTTCTCACCGTTTAATACAAAAACATTTTCTCCATCTTCTTCTACAATCTTACTTCTTACCTTTTCTCCAAAACCACTCTCTATATTTTGATAAGTATTATAAGTTTCCTCATCAATGACAATTCCCCATCCTGCACAACAAGTATCTTCACACGCGGATGCTATACATTTAAAATCCTTAAAATAACTTGGTACTCTTATCTTCATTTGTAGTTTCACTCTCTCTATTAATTATTATTTCATTTTAATATTTATTGATTGCAACATCAAGTGTGGTATCTTTAATCGTATACAACTAGAAATACCAAATAAAAAATCTCGTAACACTCATTATCCGAGTGTTACGAGATTTTTTTACAGAAGTGAGCAAGCGTAATAACAGGCCTCTTTTTGTTTTTCTATTATTTTATTAATTCATCTATCGTATATCTTTCGTATCTCATAATATTTTTAAGATGTAACTCATCTCTTGACCATGAATCATATTTTTCATATAAGATACCTACTTCTCCATTCGGTAACTCCGTCATACATGAATAAGAAAAACCATAAGTCGGTAAGTCAACTTCATAACTATGTGCCCAATTAATCGTATATCTCTCACGTCCAGCTATACCAGTATCTTCAATCATTCCTACTAAAATTTTTCCTCCTCTTCTTCCGCTACTTCCAGTTGGTGCTGATAGCAAAATAGCTTTCTTTCCATTAATAGGTTTAGAATAATTAATAGCAGAAATTTGAGTTCCATAGGAAGCAACAGTAATACCTTCTATATATGCCATAGGACTCCAGGTCATACCACCATCATCACTTGATATATACCCTATTTTTCCAATATTGGTTCGCATATAAGTTTTTAAACTGCCATCTGGCATTTCAACTATTTGTGCTTCAGCAAAACTGCCTCTATCCCCAATATCCGTTGGTATGAATCCCCAGTTATCACCATGATCATCACTATATAAATAACCAAATTCTCCTGACTTACTATTATATGCAGAAATTAACAGACGTCCTGCATAAGGACCATTTTGTATTTGTGTCCCCACTCCTGGTCCAAATAATATCATACGCGAATTAATATCTTTAAATTCTCCCATGATCTTCATATCTGACCAAGTTTCACCCTCATTATCACTATATTTCATAACAAGATAATTGGTAGGCATCATTTGAAAATGTGAATCTTTATAGAATACAGACATTCTAACATCTGTATTATTCTTTTCCTCTCTTAAAGTTGTTCCTTCAAAACGCACTTGATATTGCTTTTGAGTCAAATATTCTCCATTTAATTTTAACCTATATTCACCATCTACAGAATAATCCGTTGGTGTATTTTGAATATCGTTATAAATTACACCATTTTCTCTTATTGAGTAATTATACGTACTGGATGTATCTCCATGCCAACGTAACTTAACATATTTCTTTCCATTAATTACTTTAAAACCTGTTCCTGCCGCAGCTGTATTAAATCCTTGCCCTGCTGGGAATGCATCCGCAAACAAGAAGAGTCTCCCATTTATTCGGTCTTGTAAAAGTACTGAGTCTATAAAAGCTGCACTTCCTACGATTTGTACATTTTTGCCCACAGAATCTCTAGGCCATTCTACAGCCTTTGATGCATAGTCATCAAATACCATTGGTAGCGTAGGTGCTGACCAAGTTACCCCACCATCTAAGCTTTTAGCAAAAGCAATATCAATATTACTCTTTGCATCATGCGTTCCTCCGTATCTCGCATCAATACTTGATACAACAGTCCCACTTTTTAATGTTAATAATGTTGGTATGCGATAATAATTTGAATTGGTTCCATCTCCTGCATAGAAAATTTTGGTTCCATAACTTGTATCTGAAGTTGCTTGCAGAAGCTCTTCATCACTTAATAGCATATTATATACCTTAATATTATTAATCGTCCCACCAAAAGGATAAGCTATAGTATTTTCTCTTATTGTTCCACCTAATGTAACATTATTAACACCTGTAATATCATTAATAAACTTGAAATTATCCACCTTAAGTGTCCCTATCAAATCACCATTGGCAAATAATTTATACTCTTTATTTATTGCATCTGCCTTCAATGCAATAGTGTTGGTTGCATAAGCATCTTTATATTTACCTTGTAATACTGCTGGACGACTTAAAATATGCTTGAATGTACCATCTGTATTACGTAATTCCATACCTATTGCTCCAGTATTGGTTGCATAAATGTGGAAATGCCTATCTCTATTTCCTGATGTACTATTTCCTATACTAAAAATAGATTGGATATTTGCATTTGATGTCGACGTAAAAGATGCAATAATTGTGCCTTCACTCATCGTTTGTACTTCTTCAGCATTTACTTCATTGGTTAGATCATATCCCGTTCCCGGTGTGATCTCAACATTACTTTTTTCTAAAAGTAGCCCCTGCACCGGTGGCTTAACTTCAGGAGTCGTCATCTCAAGAAGTTCTTGGTCCGACAGCACCCCATTATAAAGTTTAGCTTGTGTAATTGTTCCTTCAAAAGGATAGGCTACACTACCTTGCCTTACTGTTCCACCTAAAGAAATATTATTAGCCCCCATAATGTCTGCAAAGTACTTGAAATCAGCTTTAGAAAGTGTTACAACTAAACTTCCATTAGCAAATAACTTGTATTCTTTAGTGGTTGCATCTGCCTTAAAGGCAATTTTATTTGTCTTTAAGGCAGATACTGTATTAGGAGCTGACATAGTATACTTAAATAGAGCATCTGTATTACGAAGTTCCATACCTAATGTGCCACTAGGTGTTACATAGAGATGGAAGTGCCTATCTTGATTACCCGTACTTGTGTTTGAAACACTCATTAGGGATTGATATGCTCCTGTACCAGTAGACTTATATTCAATAAAGATTGAACCTTCTGTTGCACTATAAACCTCATTTACTGCACTTTCATTACCAAGATCATATACTTGACCAGCTACTATAGAAATATTACTTTTATCTATTATAGGGCTACTAGGTACTTGGTTATTCATATTTTCTAAATCTACAATATATGCTGGAGGTGTAGTTATTTCAGTACCATACTCTCCTTGCACAATTTGTTTGGGATATGGAATAGTTCCCTCTAATGGTTCTCCTAAAACAGTACTTCCTGTCGAGGCAAGAAGTGAACCTATTATCACATAACTAAATTTTTTCAATTGATTTTTCCTCATTATATCCCCCCTTTTCATACTATTTATCTAAGATTTCGCTTAATTTAACACTACGACATTCTTTTGCAGATAAAGTACATGCGTCCGCTGTTGCAATAGCCGCTCTTGCTGCATCACCTGTTAAGAGTGGTCTAAATTCTTCATCTGCCTCCATACCATGCATAATGTTATTAAAATACTTCATCTCATTAAACATAATAGAATGTAGCCACATTGGAGGAATTTTGCCTGGTTTACCATATTGGATTGCCCCATCTAGCTCTGTACCTTTGTAAATGCGTGTACGATCATCATCTTCTTCTTGTGTTTCATGTAGTAAGAAATGTGTATCTTCTCCATTAAGCCTTAAAGTACCACCAGCTTCAAACATATCTAGCTTAATAGCCCCTTTTGTGCCTTGTATCAATACATAGTGCTCTGCCCAGTGGAATGCTGAGCCCCATTCAAGTACAGCAAATTTATTGCCTGCAAATTTCATATTGATAAAGATCATATCATCTTCATCTCCAAAGTTCTCTCCGCTATGCGCTACATTGCCTGCATTCATATAAACTTCATCTGGCATACTACCCATAATAAACTGTACACAGTCTAACTCATGTATATGATGGTATAAGTGTCCACCTGATTTTGAACGAATTTTTTTCCATGAGACAGATTCTTGTATATCTTCCCAACCGTTTCTTGCAGAATGGCAATAAAGTATGTCTCCAATCACACCTTCATTAATCATCTTTTTCGCATGTCTTACCCCATTGAAGAAGTTCATAACATGCCCTGCCATGAATATTACATTATTCTCCTTACAGGCCTTTACCATTTCATCACAATCTTTATAACTTAAAGCAATTGGTTTTTCACAGAAAACATGCTTGCCATGTTGTGCTGCCTTAATAACAGGTTCTTTATGTAAGTAGTTTGGTGTCGCAACGATTACAGCATCTACATCTTCTCTTGTAACTAACTCATCTAAAGAACTACATGCATCACAATCTATTTCCTCAGCAACTTCAGCGCCATGATAAGGGTCATATACTGCTGTAACCTTGGCATCTTCCTGCATATTCATAATGCGGCATAACTCTGCCCCAAAATATCCTACTCCTACAACTCCATATCTCATCATATTATCCTCACCTTTCATCTATTAAAATATTTATTTACTTTTCTGCTCCATCATACAGTCCACCAGCAATCTTCTTCTGGATAAAACAGAAGAATACAATAGATGGAACAACCACAAGTACTGAAGCCGCCATCATATCACCCCAGTCTAGTATTTCCGCTCCGTTCAACGAACGTAGGGCTACTGCAACAGTCATTTTTTCTGTATTGTTAATCAATATCAAGGCGTATAAGAATTCATTCCATGCATTGATAAATGTATAGATGGCTGTTGCCACAATTCCAGGAGCTGCAAGTGGCAGTGCAATCTTTGTAAATACTGTAAACTTACTTGCACCATCTACCTGGGCGGCCTCTTCTATACCAATAGGTATAGCCTTAAAGAATCCAACTAGAAGCCATACCGCATAAGGTACACTAAAAGATAGATAGACAAGAATAAGTCCTGTACCTGTATTTGTCAGTCCAATCTTAGCCATAACAATTGAATAGGGAATCGCTAAAAGGATAGGAGGGAAAACATAAGATACTACAATCAATTTCGACATAAGCGTTCCCACCTTTGGGAAGAACCTGCAAATGCCATAAGCTGCTAAAGATGCAATAGTAATTGCAATAAGGGTGGTTACGAGTGAAATAATGATACTATTTTTTATGTTGTTCATAAATCCTAATTCAGTAATAACGTGCTTATAATAATCTAACGTAAATGTAGAAGGCCAAAACTTGGTTGGATTGCCTGTTAACTCTCCTCTTTCCTTCACAGAAGAAAGGATAATCCATACAAGCGGAAATACCGAAATAACTGTAAGCAAGATCAAATACACATGGGATATGGAATCCCAAAACCATTTACTTTTATTACGCATCTAGTTTTCCTCCTTTTCCCAGTGTCTAAGCTTTATAAAGTAAGTAGCAAGTACAAGGATTAAGAAAATAAATAGGAGTACCGTAACAGCTGATGATCTACCTATTAACTTTGTTCCCCAACCCATGTTATAGGCTAAGATTGGTATGGTCTCTGTAACGCCTGCTGGTCCACCACCCGTAATAAGATAAATGATATCAAAACTATTAAATATCCATACTGTACGTAAAGCTATCAAAAGACCCATAACCAATTTGATATGTGGCATCGTAATATGGTAAAAAGATTGCCATGTTGTTGCACCATCTATCTTGGCAGCTTCATATTGATCCATTGGCACAGTTTGTAATGCTGATAAAACATTCACCATAATAAGCGGTGCCCCAAACCATATATTAATAAGTACCAAGCAAATAAATGCACCTGTTTTATGAATCAAAAACTGTGGAACTGTTTCACAAATGCCTAACTCGACTAACATATTCGGTATGTAACCGTATACACCATTTAAAATCCATTGCCAGGAGAAAGCAATAACTATGGATGGGAACGCCCATGGAATAATGAGCAATGTACGGTAAGTTGATTTGAATAGTCGCACTCTATTTAATGCAAGTGCTCCTGTAAAACCTACAAGAATCTGCCCACCTAAAGAAAGAACTGTCCACTTAATTGTATTGAAAAAAGCATTCCAAAAATCTTTACTCATTAAAACGATTTTATAATTTTCTAATCCCACAAAATCATAGCTCGCTTTGATTAGGTTTTTGTTCGTAAAACTATAATAAATACTTGAGCATATTGGGTAAAAAAGTAATACCCCTATTACTAGTAAAGCTGGAAGTACAAAGAACCACCTTGTATAATTCTTTCGCGTCACCATAATCACCACCTTTTAAAAAAAGCAAGATAATTTATTATCATTATCTTGCTCTAATGTAATTTACTACCGAGCAAGCTTAGCGTGCTGCATTAAATAAGTCATTTAATCCATCTTCAGTTGCTTTAGCCGCTGTCATCACATCTGTACCATTTGTAATAATATCTTGGAACATGCCTTCAATAAGATGTTGACTTGTCATGATACCTGCTTCTATGTTTGGTCCATGTTCAAATCCGATTGCTGTCCCACTCTCCACCGCATTACTAATGACTTCTTCTGCATGTGCAAATTGCTTAACTATTTCATTACTCTTGTATGCTTCTGTATCTGCAATACCACTAATAGCTGGTAGCATACCAACAGGTGTCGCATGTAAGAAATTAATATAAGCATCTTCTTCATATAATGTTTTCATAAATTCCTTACAAATTTCTGGGTACTTTGTATTCTTCCAGATCACCATAGGTTGGTTAGCAGTTGTAATACCGTAATCTGGATCATTTTCATTAATTTTGGGAATTGGATAAGCATCTACATATTGGAGTAAATCAGGTGAGTTTGTCGCTACCCCAGAGATTTGGAAACCACTATTAAAGTCAAATGCTGTTTTTCCTTGATAATATAATGTTGCTTGTTTAAGAACATCATAACTAATAGAGTCTTTAGGTGAGCAATCTCTATAAACTTTTAACCAAAAATTGATACCATCAATGGCTAATGGACTTGTTAGATCTGCTTGCAGTTTGCCATCTACTGATTTTAGCAAGCTACCCCCACCACTCTTTACATAGAAGTTAAGGAAATTAGTTGCTTGGAAGTCTGTAGAGCCACTTGGGAAAGAACATCCATAGATACCATCTTTCGTAAGCGCTTTTGCTGTATTGTAAAACTCATCCCATGTCTTTGGAACACTTAAGTTATTTTCTTCAAGTAAATCTTTACGAATCCACATTACCTGTGCATGTGAATAAAGTGGAATAGAATATTCGTTGCCATCAACCGTTCCCTCTTCTAAAGCTTTTGCACTAAATTTATCTCTTCCAATATCATCAATCAAATCATTAATAGGAAGAAGCGCCTCTGCATTAATCATTTCTGCAACTTGCCCTGGTAGCCCCGTGCTCATATCAGGTACATTTCCTGAAGCCAGTCCTGTTGTCCATTTAAGATAAAAGTCATTCCATGAGAAGGTTTTGATCTTGATATTTACTTTTTCATGTTCTTCCATAAATTTATCTGCTGCTTTTTGAATGTTTTCAAGACGAGGTCCTTGTGTGAATGAATGCCAAAAAGTAATTTCTCCCTCTAACTGTCCATCTGCATTCCTGCCCGTTGTCTCCACCGCTTTATTTCCGCATCCGGAGACCATTGTCGTGATCATTGCTACAGCTAATAGACTACTTATTATTCTTTTCTTCATTTCAAAACTCCCCCTCTTGTTATCTGTTTTTTGTGCATAACGCTATTGATAGTCTAATTATATTGATTTTATATGTGCAATTCTACACACAAAAACGCTATTACTAGCATAAAACAACTATGTTCTAATCTTTTTTACCTATTCATTTATAGATTAATTTAAAGTTTACAGTAATGTTTTACATAAAAAGAAAAAGGTATCTGCAATATTACAGATACCTTTTTCTTTTTATGTATTGACTTAGTCTTATATAGTCAGCCTTTTAAAGTTAATACTTTGCATTATCACGATATTGCTTAGGTGTCATACAAAAATACTTTTTAAAGATACGACTAAAATAGTTGGGATCTTCAAATCCAATCTCATAGGCTATATCACTAATATTATCTCCTGATATAAGAAGTTTTCTCGCTGCGGTCATCATTCTAATTTCATTGAGATACTCTAATGGTTTCTTCCCTACTTGCTTTTTAAATAACGTTCTAAACCTAGATTCACTTAGTTCTGCCATCCTACTCATCTCCAAAATAGTATACTGTTCTGAGGGATGAAGAATAATATAATCAATAACAACTTGTATTCTAGAATCTAATTGAACATCTGACTGTTGTATACGGGTTTTGATACGCTCCAATGTAAAGTCCTGCTCAAAAAAAGGCGCACTCATCTTTTGAGAAGCATCTTTTTTTCCCTGCTCAATCATATATCCTATTAACAAATCCAAATAGCCCCTTACTCTAAACATCTTAGTTTCACTCTCTGACTTAACCCATTGATAAATATGATCAAAATATTGCCGTCCTAATTCACCTTGATCTTTTATAATAGTAGGAACATAAAAATAATCTGTTAATAAATCGCCATTATTATAGTTCACTGATGTGGCAAATCGCATGCTATAAAACTGGAAGTCTTCATTGAGTGCATGGCAAGATAACCTACAACCAACAGGTAGATAGACTATATCTCCTACAGTGACCTTAAATTCCTTACCATCTACAAAGAAGATTGCACTTCCACTTAGTATATATCTCACAATGCAGTAAGGTAAGTAATCTTCAGGATATACCCATGTCCTTCCAAAAGAATAAATATCAATATACAAAAAGTTAAATCTTATGGCATTAATGTATGAATTCATGAGCCTCCTTCATTAATCACTATATTCTGTTATATTTTTTTAATCTTAATATACTATACTTATCCGTCCATTTCAATTACAATCTAGTCATTTAATGCTATCATTAATCATTTCTCCTATTTATTTAGGCACTTCATAGGTACTATACTTATGTTATTAAACTCATTACGGAGAGGAGTCTATTAGATGATAAAAACAAAAGAAGGCTATGATCGGTTAGAATATTTCTCAGAAAATGTAGCCTCCGACCAAAGGAGAAAAGAATTTGATATCAAGAATCACACTATAATAGAAAATAAACTCACTCCAACCTTTCTATTTATTGGTGATTCTATTACACATTTTTGGGAACTTAATGCATACTTTAATCATCCTGACCATTTAATCATTAATCGAGGCATAGCAGGAGACACAACAACCTATTTACAAAAACGCCTATGGGTAGATGCCCTTCAGCTCCATCCCACCTATTGTATTGTAGGTATCGGTATTAATGATTCCATTGATCTGGAGGGAGACTATTGGAAGTTAATACCTGGCCTCTCCTACGAAACAGTCCTCAATCGTGCAAAGAATAATATTATAGATATAGCCTCACAGTTTCGAGCATCAGATACTACCCCCATCTTCACTTCTTTACTGCCTATCAATATTCCTATATCTCTCTGTGAATATTTACGCAAGAAATACATCTGTGAGATGAATCATTTTCTCTATGAATATTGCAAAGCTGAAAATATTATTTTTGTAAACTATTACCCCTCAACAACACTCCCAGGCACAAATACTCAACTCTATGGAATTACCTATGATGGGCTACACCCCAATGCAAGAGGTTATAATATTATGGCTACTGTACTACGTAATACCTTAGAAAATCATAATATTATTATTTAAAATTTGTATTTTAATTATACTTATTCTAAGTAGTACCTCATTATTGAAAAAACATTACAGGAACACTAAAGCAGCTTGCCTGTAACTTGGTAACTCCACTAAAAGTTCACTTATCAGTTATAATCTTTGCCACAAAATAATAAGCCACCTTAATTTCAGTCTTTACCCAACGCATAGTGGGAAAAGACTATTATTAGGATGACTTATTGTGCTTTTAGATATAAATTAAATTGTTTTTGAATTGTCAAGTACCTGGTACAATAGGGAAGGTGAAACCTTCACTTGCTATAAATTTTTCTTTACATCCTCTCTAACTGATATCTTAAGTACTATCTTATCCATTCTTGTAGCTCCTCCTATTATGTTATATTAATAATTTTTTTGTACAACTACACACTTCTCTGCACAAGAATCAGTTTATTATCTCTAGTTTTGCAATTTAAGTAATTTTCCGTAAAAACTCCAAAATCCCCGAAACACTTTTTTATTAGAGTATTTCGAGGATTTAGTTCATGGAGCTGAGTCACATCTAATGATTTTCTCATTATCTAATAATTGTATCTAAATCATGTGATACCTGGCACAGTTATGGTAAACTTGTTTACTATTTACTAAGAGCATTCTCCCCAATCACGTTGTACAAACCAATTAGGATTCCATGTTACATAATTAGCTGGTTCAAAACAGCTACTTTCCATTCTAATATTTATCACTTGCTCTGGTAAAATAGACAAATTATGTTTTCCTTCTGGGCTGTCTAAGTCATAAAAATGGTATCTTTCCCTTCCATCTTTATATCTTCTACTTGGTCCAAAGTCAAAAGGTACACAACACCGTGTAATTATCCCTTTTTCGCTCGAAGAAAACACCACTTCTAAAATTCTTTTTTCATGTATCGCCTGTACAAATATTTGTTTCATCTTCTATTTCTCCCTAATTTTCTTTTTCATCTGTTTCATTAAGTACTATCTCAGCGTATAATTCTTTCAATTTAATATATAAAGAATTTAGATGTTTACCATCCATATCTAATAAAGGTTCATACATAAATGAATTCATATGTATGTTTTCAGGTGTCATTAAATTTACCTGTTCTAGTATTTTTAATATCTCATCCTCTTCCTTATATTTCTCTTTAAATATTTTAAATAATTCTTGAGTTTGATTACTTTTAATACTTCTGACTTTATTTATATCATTTATCCTCTTAATCATATATTTCTCTGACTCAAGCCTTATTGCTATAGATAACACTATTTTATTTTCAAGGTTTATTTCTTCAACTGGCGACTTATATATTATTTCTGCTTGTTCATCAATTACACTCAACACACTCCGTTCTTTATTAGGAATATTTTTAGGGGTCTTCCATACTCTATTGTATATTGCCTCTAAATCTTTTATTGTGACATTTTGACTTATATCTTTAATATGTAATAAACTTGTTAATGTAATATAATCTTCAGCTCCCTCTTCTTCGATATACTCGATAATATTTCTCACAAACGGAATAGATGCAATTAATATTTTTTGATTAGTATGCAATTTATCTTTCCATATACTAAAAATATTTTTTAAATACTCTCCTCTTTTGAGTTCTATAGTACCATTGGTTTTACAACTCATTAAACAGTGGTTTCTTGCTATATTCAGCCTACCTCCCACCGTTCTATAAAAATCAAAATTATGCGTCATTATTAGCATCCTAAATCTATCTAACTCTAGTATATCTTTAAGATATTCCACAATAGCATACTTATTTTTATAGTCAAATGAATCTGCAATATCATCAATAATTAACCATATATCTCTCCCCTCTTCTTTACGTGCTTCTATTTCAAATATAACATTTAAAATATATAATGCCCTTTTTTCTCCATTGCTCAATACACTTAATAATTTATTTTTATCCACGCTTCTCTCTTCTTGTCCATCTTTATACTTGAACGAAAAAACAGCCCTATCTTCTTTTAAAATAACATCTTCTTGATTTTCTATACTGATAATAAAAGGAACATCAAATCTCTTGTTAAAAATATCTACCACCTTATACCATGCATTTTGTTGTTGCTTAGCAATTTCCGTTATTGTTTTCAACTCATCTTTACTTCTTATGTACAGTTCCATTAATTCTTTTAATATATCTTCTAATTTTGCTAGATATGATAACCATAAACTTTTCTTGAATCCTGCCACATCTATTAAACATTCTATTATTTCATTATGCTCTTCTAAAATTGTTCTAAGTTTTTTTGCTTCCGCATTTTTATTTAAAATTTTATCAATGTTATTGAATTTATTTAATAACTCTTCGTCTGTTAATATTTTTTTCTTTTCATCTTCTAATAACTGCTGAAGTTCTTTTTCATTCGTAATATTGATTCCTTCTATAATTAAAGTAAAATTAGCTCTAAAGAAATTATTATCCTTCAATGATTTCTCTATGCTACTTGCGTTATTGTGATTAAATAATCCTCTCTTAAACACCATTGATTCTTCAAGTAGCTGGTTATATTTTTTCATGTACTCTTCAATCGCTTGTTTAAACTCGGTATCATTTAAAATTACTTCAGTCTTAGCATTAAAAATATCTGTATATTTAATATCTTCATATACAGTTACTTTTTCAAACTCAATATTTTGTACCATTTGTTCAAAGATTTCGATTACTTCTTTATCCTCATTAAAAACACTTTTAATTTCTTTTTCAATACTATCTTCATTTCTTATACCCGATAATATTTTTAATTCTCTTAATAAATTTTTATTTTGTTCATTTATTATATTATGAAGCTTATCATATTTCTCCTTTAATTTTTTATCCGCTAAAAGTCTAGATGCCTTTTCAGTAGATAAGTTTTCATTGTATGACTCAATAACCAATATCCCTTGTGGATCTAGATTTCCTTGTGCCGTTTTTATGCTATACTTCGACTCCCTCTCCGCATATATCTTATCTTCCGGCATAACTTGATTAGCGATATCCAATAAACTTTTTGCAAATGAAGTTTTCATTGTGCCATTTGGGGCATATATTAAATATCCATTATTCCTTTCATAATCGAATGTATACTCTAAATTTCTAATTCCATAGCAATTTTCGAATTTCACCTCTAACTTTTTCATTTATCCTCCTTATAATAAAAAATCCTCATACAACACACTCATTCTGCTGTACAAGGATTAGTCAATTTATCTCTAGTTTTCCAATTTTAGTAACTTCCCATAAAACTCCAAAATCCTCGAACACTCTATTTGTCAGAGTATTTCGAGGATTTAGTTCATGGAGGTGAGGGGAATCGAACCCCTGTCCGAAAGCCCGTATATTGTGGTCTCTACCATCATAGTCACTGTTTTAACATTCCCTCCATGAACCGCCCAGAGACAGGCTGTTCACTTCAGTAGCTTCATGGTTACGGCGTTGTGGGCAAAGCTTAGCACAAGTCGTTCCCCGCTGAGTCGGAGTCTCGTTCTAGGCTGCGGGTGACCTAGAGGAGACTAGCAGCATTAAGCTGCTAATGCAAAATTATTATCTGCGTTTAATTTAAATGCCAGCTTTTAACGTAGACTCCGGCGTTCTACGGATGGCTGCCCCGACATACGTGACCCCCGTCGAAACCAGTGCACCCCCTTATTAGATAAGGGTATTCGCTGGGGAATACACATACATGTAGGCAAAGCTTAAGTCTTAGATATTCTTGATCTTGAACTCACGCTCGTTGGCACGGCGCATGTCTTTCTTGGCGATATCATCACGTTTGTCGTGAAGCTTCTTACCACGTGCAAGACCAATTTCTACTTTGACCAAACTTCCTTTGATGTATACTTTAAGTGGTACGATAGTCATACCTTTTGTGGAAACCTCACCGACTAGTTTGTTGATTTCCTTTTTGTGAAGGAGGAGTTTACGTGTACGAAGGGGTTCTTTATTAAAGATGTTCCCTTTGTCATAAGGATTGATATGCATATTGTAGATGAAGGCTTCTCCATCTTTAATACGGATAAAACTTTCCTTAACTGAGCCACTGCCTTGGCGGATGGACTTTACTTCTGTTCCAACCAGTACAATGCCTGCTTCAAACGTTTCTTCTATAAAATAATCGTGATAAGCTTTTTTGTTTTGTGCAATAAGCTTATAGGCATTTGGATTCTTCGCCATGACTGTTTCTCCTTCTTCTAAAATGTAGTGCATATGTTATTATAACATATCCTACTCATTTTTCAAGTAGGTGTCGTATACTATTTCTTCCTATTATAGAAGTGTTTGCTATAAAAGTATTTGGAGTCCTTTCTCTTCTTCACTATAAGCATTGATCGCTTCGCCTTCATCTTCTACTCCTATAAGTGTTTTGAGCACTTCAACATTTTCTTCCCATACGTCTTGAAGTTGTTCAATCACGTTTTCTTGCTCTCGAGTAGATGTAGGCACTACTATATACTTACTTAGGATTGCTCCTCCTATTACAAGTAGGCCTATGGCATAAGCTATCTTTCTATTCCTTTTAGTTTTCGACTCCATCTAGAGTACTCCTTTCATAATCTGGTTCTATTTATTAGTCCTTATATACACAAAGACCAACTGCCAAACTTTCCTATACAAGTTTGATGCAGTTGGCCATATTTTATACCTTTTTATTTAATTTTTCTTCTACATCTTTATTCCATTCAACTGGAATAGAGAGCATAGTAATCGTGTGTTCTTCTTGTCCATTGAGCAAAAAACCTGCTACATCATAGGCATAAGTATCTCCTATAACTTGAATTTCATGGGCCTTAATATATTCTACCAACTTCTTATAAAAAGGTTGTACATCCCACTCCCCCCGTACACGTAGTGCCACATAGTAGCCTACTGGCTTCTCATGATAATATTGGTTATCACTTGGTCGATCAATACATGTATAAATGTGACTAATCGCTTCCATCCCTTGTAATGTATGATCTTGTGGAATAATAGCCCCCAGCTGATAATCTGAATTTACATCATACTTTTGGCAGATGTCATGTTGTTTTTGAAGCATGGCTACAAAAGTCATATCTTCATCCTCATTGGCTTCAAACTCTCTTGCTGGTATAGCTAGTAAATGTTCTTTTTCAAAATAGCCAATGGTAGGCTCGCCATCTACAAATTCACTAGAGTTGCCTATTTCTATATTGGCGATGGACTTTCTTATGACTTGTTCCATCTGCTCAATTTCTTTTTTCTTTTCTTCTAAAATTTCTTGTTGCTTCTTCAGGACTTCTAATACTTTATCTGGATGCTGCTTAGCTAAGTACGCTTTAATTTCCGCTAAGGGTGTACCTGTCTTCTTTAAGATGTGAATCATATGATAGTCATAAAACTGCTCCACATCATAATATAAGTAGCCTTTTTCACTTTCATATAACGGCACCAACACCCCTAAATTTCTATAATGACGTAACGTCTCTTTGGAAGTCCGACAGAGTTTTGCAAACTCACCTGAAGACAATTTGGTTCTATTCGTTGATTGCATCTTTCTATCTCCTTTAATTTTTCACTTGACCGCGTGGTTACCACATACTTTATTATAACCTTAATCAAAAAATAAACTATAAAGGAGATAAAAATTATGACTTCATCTTATCAGCGTCCTGTTACCTTTAAAAATATTATGCGTTTTGCCATTCCTACTATTATCATGTCTGTATTTACTTCCTTATACACCATGATTGATGGCTTATTTGTATCCAACTTGATTGGTACCCAGGCACTTTCTTCTATTAACTTAGTTGCCCCTATCCTCTCTTTGATCACTGCTATCTCAGCTATGCTTGCTACTGGTGGTAGTGCGGTCATTATGCGAAAGATGGGTGAACAAAAAGCACCGGAAGCTAAGCAAGACTTCACCATGCTCATCTTGACTAACGTGGTCATTGGAGTCGTGATGATGATTTTAGGCTACCTCTTTATGGATACCATCTTTGCATCGATGAACATCTCACCTAATGTGCTTAACTACTGCAAAACTTACTTATCACATTATTTACTTTTCACTATTCCAGTTTTACTTATGTATAACTTTTCTCTCTACATGATTGCAGCAGACAAATCCAAGCTTTCCCTTATTTGCTCTATTGCTGGGGGTGTTACAAACATTGTTCTAGACTACTTATTGATTGCTGTCTTGGATATGGGGATTGGTGGGGCTGCACTTGCTACAGGTACAGGTTACTCTATTACAGCCATTGCCGGACTTATTATCTTTTCCAATAAGAAAAACCTCTTACACTTTGTAAAACCTGTCTTTAGATGGCATACCCTTGTCAAAACCTCTACCAATGGTATTTCCGAAATGGCAACCTCCCTTGTAACAGGTGTTGTAACCCTTATGTTCAATGCTGCTATGCTGAAATATGTAGGCGAAGACGGTGTTGCTGCCATTACCATTATCATGTATGTGTTAATGTTTGCTTGCTCCTTCTACACTGGCTATGCCTATGGGGTTGCACCTATGATTAGTTACTATTACGGAGAAGATAACCACGACAAGTTGCGTCGTCTTATTAAACTCAGCTTCACCTTTATCGGAAGTGTTTCTATCCTCTCAGCTATTGGTTCTTTTATTGCCACACCACAGATGGTCAATATCTTTACACGACCAGATAATCCTGTTTATGATATTGCCATTACAGGGAACAAAATCTGCTCACTGGCGTTACTCTTTGTAGGGTTTAACATCTTTGCAAGTGGTATGTTTACAGCCTTATCTAACGGAATTGTCTCTGCGGCACTTGCCCTGTCACGTTCCTTTGTCTTTATGGTGATTGCCATTAGTATCCTTCCCCTTGTCTTTGGCATGACTGGACTTTGGTTTGCAACACCATTTGCTGAATGCTTAGGTCTCCTTATGGCTGCCTTCTTTTTTAAAAGATATCAAAAACAGTATCGCTATTAATCAAAAAGCTGTTGCCTAATAGGGCAACAGCTTTTGTATTTAAATCTTATTTTCAAGTTTTAGCTTTTCAATCATAAGCTTAATAGCTGTATAGGATACTTCTTCTGGAAGCAACTCTTTAATCGGTTTAAGTAACGTAATACCTACTTGTCCTATAGCCGCTTCAATAAGAGGTTCTTGTTCTGGTGTCATAAACTGATAGAAGTCTATCTCTAAGCCTTCTTCCACACATTTGACAAGATGATTATCTACAGTAAAACGTGAGAGACCTCTTTCTTTTGCAATCTCATCTAGAGATATGCCTTCTTTGTACATCTGATAAGTCGTTAAGTGGCTATCTTTCTTATTTTCTTTCTTAGCCGTCTTACTTGTTGTACTTCCCTTTTCCTTTTTGGCTTCTCTTACTTCTGGCTTAATGATTTGATTTTCTTGCACGTAATTATTGATAAGAAGTTCAAAGACTTTTCCGTACTTCTCATACTTGGCTACCCCAATCCCATTAATGGCAAGCATCTCTTCGTGTGTGGTTGGGTAGTACTTACACATTTCGCTTAAAGTTGCATCTGAAAAGACAATAAATGGTGGAATATGATTTTGCTCTGCCACTTGCATACGTAAATGTTTTAATTGTTCTAGAAGTTGTAGATCTACTGGTAAGCTCTCCACTTCTGGGACTCTTTCTTTTTCAGATACACGAAGGGCAATACGCATATTCACTTGCTTTTGTCCTTTTAAAACCTCATAGCTAAGAGGTGCTAACCTTAATATGGGGAACTTATCTCCATCTAAGGCAATATACTTTTCTGCAATTAAGAAAGACATCATTTCCTTAATCATCTCTTTGCTATATTCACGCATAATGCCATAAGTGGATAAAGTCTGGAATCCAAACTGACGAATCTTCTCCGTATTCCCCCCTTTAAGTACATCAATCACAAGAGTCATTCCAAAGCGCTCACCCATACGTTTGATACAAGACAAAATCTTTTGTGCTTCTATGGTAATGTCTTCTTGAGCAATCTCACTATTACAGTTGCCACAGTGGTCACATAACTTAGTTGGTGATTCACCAAAGTAACGCAAGATGGCATTTCTTAGACAGCCCTCTGTGTTACAGTAATCCACCATCTGGTTGAGCTTTTCATATTCTAAAGATAAATCTACCCCTAAGCCTGCATTTTCGATTAGCAAACGGTTGGTCATAATATCTGAAGAAGCATACATTAATGTACATGTAGACTCTAGACCATCACGGCCTGCACGCCCTGCTTCTTGGTAGTAACTTTCCATATTTTTTGGCATGTTGTAGTGAAGGACATAACGAATATTAGATTTATCAATCCCCATACCAAAGGCATTGGTGGCAATCATAACACTGGCACGGTCATATAAGAAGTACTCTTGGTTCATATTACGCTCGCTTTCACTAAGCCCTGCATGGTATCTTACCACTGTCATGCCTTTTGAAAGGAGTTTTTCATATAGAGCATCTACACTCTTTCTTGTGGAGCAATAAATGATCCCACTTTCTCCTTCATGCTTTTTAAGATAATCCAGTGTCCATTCTAGCTTACGCTTCGGTCTTTCTACTTCAAAGTATAAGTTAGGGCGGTCAAAACCTGTGGTAATGCAATATGGTCTTTGAAGCTCTAATAATGCCAGCATATCTTCCTTAACTTTAGGTGTGGCAGTTGCTGTAAATGCACCAACCACTGGGCGATGTGGTAGACTTCTAATAAAGTTACCAACACCTCTATAACTTGGTCTAAAGTCGTGTCCCCATTGGCTTACACAGTGTGCCTCATCAATAATGACATAATCTATAGGCAGTCCTCTACATAAGCTGACAAAGTCATAAGACTCTAATCGTTCTGGTGCTACATAGATCAGTTTATATCTACCTTCTCTTGCATCTTCCATTACCTCTCTATAGGCATGGGCACTGAGTGTACTATTAAGAACAGCAGCTTCTATCCCCATCTCTCTTAAGGCATCCACTTGGTCTTTCATTAAAGAAATTAAAGGCGAAATGACCAAACTTACACCGCTCCCGCATAAAGCTGGTACTTGATAACAAATAGATTTCCCTGCACCTGTTGGCATAATGCCTAGTACATCTTGTCCATTTACCAATGCCCCTATAATCTCTTCTTGTCCTACTCTAAAACTACTATATCCAAAATATTGTTTTAAAATCTCTAATGGTCTCATATGTTCTATCCTTTGCATCATTACTCTTATCTCTTACTATAGCTCATTTTGCCCTACTTCTTCAACCTCTCTTCTTATAGAGAAGCTTCTTTATATAAGAAAATATAAAAACATCTAAAAAGGTGCTGCATCTACTTCTCATGCAACACCCCCATTTGCTTTATCATTTTAAGCTCTATTTCTACTCTATTATATCCCTATTACTCTGCATATACCTACTGCTTATACCTTTTCATTTTTTTAACCTACTTTGAAATAATTAATCTTCTCTTGAAGTACTCTCGCGCTGGTCTCAAGTTCTTCACTACTTGCAGAGCTTTCTTGAGCATTACCGGATGTTGTCTGTACCAGCCCAGAAATCTCTTCTACAACTGTGGTAATCTCATTAACGGCTTCGGATTGAATCTCTGCTGCCTCAGCAGTCTTTTTAACACTCACAATAACTGTATCAATACTTTCAACAATTTTGTTAAAGGAAGCTGTCGTGTTAGTGATAATCTGCGCACTACCTTCTACTGTGTGAAGTGTTGCCCCTACCAACTCTGCAGTTTGCTTTGCCGCTTCCATGCTACGTTCTGCCAGAGACTTCACTTCACTGGCAACTACTGCAAATCCACGTCCTGCTTCTCCTGCACGAGCTGCTTCTATAGATGCATTAAGAGCCAGTAAATTGGTCTGCGCTGCAATCTGGTCAATCACTTGGATGATCTCTGAGATTTGTCCTGCCGATACTTGGATATTGACAATGGCTTGCTCCATATTATGCATTTGGGTTGTACCTTGCTCGATCTCTTCTATCACATCTTGAGCAATCTCATCCATCTTCTTGGCATGTCTACTACTACGTCTAATCTGTTTAGCCATATCCCCTATGTTCGTGTTAATTTCTTCTACTGAAGCAGCTTGTTCGGAGGCTGATGCTGCAAGTTCATTGGCTGTTTCTGCTACTCTCTTAGCCTGTCCAAAGACATATTCAGATACATGATGGATCTCTTCCATAGTCCCTTTTAAGGTCTGTGCAATGGAATTGAGTGATTGCTTAATGGGTGCAAAGTCTCCTTCATACTCTAAGTGGCTTGCTACAGTTAAATCACCATCTGCAAGACGCTGTAAAACATCATCAATATCTTTCACATAGGTTGCAAAGCTTCCTATCACCTCTTGTAATGATAGATAAAGGGTTTCAAGTTCATCTCCTGTTTCAATAGGTTCTACTACAGAAGTTAAGTCGCCTTTTTGTAATTGCTTTGCACGCTCTGTTAGGGCTTCAAGTGGATGAGTAATGTTATAGGCTAATTTACGTATAGCACTCATTCCTAGTATTAAAGATCCAATACAAAGTCCAATCATCACTACTGCTAAAATACGTATTTCCTGATACACTTCAGCATTAGGTAATGCCACACCTACTGACCATCTGGTACTTGGGATGGGCTCATAACCTATAAAATATTTTTTCCCTTCTAATTGATAAGTATCTATTCCTTTCTCACCATTTACCATATGAGTATGTATACGTGAAAGAGATTGATACGCCTTATTCTCATCAGCTAATGCAATCACATTTTCTTGACTATTTACTCTTTCCATATCTAAGTGCGCAATAGTGGTACCGTTACCATTTATAATGAAAACTTGACCCTTCTCCCCTACTTTGCTCTCTCTAATCATATCTGTAAGTTTCTCTGCATCAAAAGTTGCAACTAAGACATTGACGATTTCTTTTTCATAATACACAGGTGTTGCAATATCAAAGCTCATTTTCCCTGATAGCGCATTGAGGCTAGGCGTTGAAATATAAGTCTTGCCAGTCAATGCTTCTTTAAAAGCATCTGTATCTTTTATATTTGCCTTTTTGCCATCTTGTCTAAGTATTTCCCCTTCTGTTGTTGCCATAACAAGTGTATCTGCATCTAAGTACTCTCTATTTTCTTCAAGTGTTCCAAACTTAGCACTCATCCAAAGTGATGGATCTGTAATATGATCAAAGCTTGCTACATTCATCATCACACTTGTATAGAATTCTAATTTGTTCTCTATAGATTTTGTCGTCATACTTACTAGCTCTGGCATCATATGCTTCACCACTGAATTCACCGTAATAGCCCCCACAGATATAGCTACTACTGTTAATAAAGAGGTGATAATAAGCAAAATTTTAGAAAACTGTGTAACCATTTTTTCTCTTATTCCCCTTTTTCTCCCCTGCATCTGCTTCCTCCTCATATTTTATGATTAGTTTTGACTTATTATTGGGACTTTTCACCCAAAATAACTAAATTTAGTATATAATATTGTATAATTTTATTCAATCATTTTTATACAAAAAAGGCACTGCATCTTAATACGATACAATACCTTTTGATTTTCTAATTAACTTTAAAATGATTAATTTTCTCTTGAAGCACTTTTGCGCCATTTGCAAGTTCATCACTACTTGCCGAACTCTCTTCGGCATTGGCTGCTGTGGTTTGTACAAGCTGAGAAATCTCATCAATCGCTGCTGTAATATCTGTTACTGCTTCAGATTGACTGTGTGCAATCTCTGCACTTTTCTCAACACTTGCAATAACTGTATCAATGCTTTCTACGATTTTATTAAAGGACCCTGTGGTCTTTGTAATAATCTCTGTGCCACCTTCTACAGACTGAACCGTTGCATCTACTAATTCAGTTGTTTGTTTTGCTGCTTGCATACTGCGTGCAGCAAGGTCTTTAACCTCATTGGCAACTACTAAGAAGCCGCGTCCTGCATCCCCCGCACGTGCTGCTTCTATGGAAGCATTGAGGGCTAGAAGATTAGTTTGAGCTGCAATCTGGTCAATGACTTTAATGATTTCAGAGATTTCTCCCGTTGAAGTTTGAATCTTAACAATGGCTTCTTCCATCTGACGCATTTGACCCGTACCTTGTTCAATCTCAACCATTACAGTTTGTGCAACTTCATTAACTTGTTGTGCATGATTGCTACTTGTTTTGATTTGGTCTGCCATATCATTAATAGTTGCATTCATCTCTTCTATAGAAGCTGCTTGCTCTGTGGCTGAAGCCGCAAGTTCTGTTGCTGTTTCTGACACTCTACCTGCTTGTTCTAATACATGCTCAGATACATGGTGAATTTCTTTCATCGTTGTATTAAGTTTATTTCCAATCATATTAAGAGACTGCTTAATAGGTGCAAAGTCTCCCTTATACTCGATTTGACTGGCTACAGTTAAGTCGCCTTCTGCTAGGTTATGTAAGACATAGTCTATATCTTTAATATACACCGCTATACCTCTCATCATATCTCTAAGTGAAATAAAGAGGGTTTCAAGTTCATCTTTTGTTTCAATAGCTGCTATCGTTGAGCTTAAGTCACCTTCTTGCATCTTTTTAGCACGCTCTGTCAAGCTTTCAATAGGTTGTGTAATAGCGTAAGCTAATTTACGTATAATTCTTCCACCTACTACTAAACAAACAATGCAAAGAACAAGCATAATGGCTACGAGCATACGTAATTCCTTGACTACTTCATAATTGGGTAACGAAATGCCTACAGACCACTGCGTACCTGGTATTGGCCCATAACCTGATATATATTTTTTCCCACCAAATTTATATGTATCCATCCCAAGCTCACCATTAATCATCTTTTCATGAACACGAGATACTGTTTTATATTTTTTATCTTCTTGTGCTAAAGTCATGATGTTTTCTTGGTTGTTCACACGGTCTGTATCTAGATGAGCTATTGTTGTACCTGTTTGATCAATAATAAATGCGCGCCCATTATCTCCTATTTTCAAGTTGCTAATCATCTCTGTTAACTTGCCTGCATCAAATGTGGCAACTAAGATGTTGACCATCTCACCATTGTAATAAATAGGTGTAGCTACATTAAAGCGCATGGTTTCTGATACAGGATTAAATTGTGGTGAAGAGATATACGTTTCACCTTTTGTTGTGTGCATATACACATCCGTATCTTTAATGCTCGCCTTCTTACCATCTTGTCTAATAATATCGCCATCCATAGTCGCCATTACCAATGTGTCTGCATTGATATAAGCTCTATTTTCCTCTAGTTCCCCAAACTTCTCACTCATAGGAATATCCGGATCAGCAATTCCTTCCATCTTCGCCACATTGGTTACAACATTTCTAAAGAGCTCTAGCTTATTTTCTATAGCTGAAGCTGTCATTGTAACAATCTCTGGCATCATCTCTTTCACTGTATTATTCACAGTAGTATAACCAATGGATATGGCAACGACTGTAAGCAAAAGTGCTGTAAATAATAAAATCATAGAAAATTGTCTTTCAATTTTTTCCCTAATCGATTTGTGTACCCTTTTCATCTTCTCCTCCTGTTGTCTCATTTGTATAATTTCTTTTTTACAACTTTTACGCCCTAACTTACTATACAATAGTAAACAATTTTATTCAAATATAACCTTATATTTTTATTTTTTGTAGGATTTGCGCATAACATTTTCTATACCTATCTACTTAATTTACAAATAGACGTATAGAAATTTATTTTTAAAAGGACTATACTAATAGGATGTGTTTACACAACAGTGGATTCAATTAAAAATTTAATATAGGGGGTTATACTTTCATGCAAAACAACAATTCAAGATCTGAAAGATTAGGTACAATGCCTGTTGGAAGATTGCTTGCAAGTATGTCTATACCAGCTATCTTTTCTATGTTGGTACAGTCATTGTATAACGTTGTCGATAGTATTTTCGTATCTCGTATTGGCGAAAATGCATTAACAGCGGTTTCTCTTGCCTTCCCACTTCAAATGCTTATTATTGCATTTGCACTTGGTGTAGGTGTTGGGGTTAACTCACTGATCGCTCGTAAATTAGGCGAAGGTGACAAAGTTGTGGCATCTAAAATTGCAAGTACAGGTTTCTTTGTAGCGATTATGAATGCCATCGTCTTTATGCTCATTGGTATTTTCGCAACACGCTTCTTTATGGGGCTTTTCTCAAACGATGCAACAATTATTGATATGGGGACATCTTACTTACAAATCGTACTGATCTTCTCATTTGGGATCTTTGTAGAGATTACTTGCTCTAGAACTTTACAAGCTACAGGTAATATGATTATTCCAATGTTCTCTCAACTTATTGGTGCGGTTACCAATATTATTCTCGATCCAATCCTTATCTTTGGATTATTCGGGCTTCCAGCAATGGGGATTAAGGGAGCTGCTATTGCAACAGTTATCGGGCAAATTTGTGCCATGATCTTTGTACTTGTGATGTTCCACATTAAATCACATGAAGTACATTTACAAATTAAAGGCTTCAAACTTGAAAAAGAACATATTATTGATATCTATAAAGTTGGTTTCCCAGTTATCGTTATGAATGCCATTGGTTCTGTAACAACTACATTCTTAAATGGTATCTTAATGGCCTTCTCTTCTACAGCAGTTGCCATCTTTGGGATCTACTTTAAGCTTCAATCCTTCATCTTCATGCCAGTATTTGGTTTAACTCAAGGCGCAATGCCTATTATGGGTTACAACTTTGGTGCTAACAACAAGAAACGTTTTATTCAAACCTTAAAACTAACACTTACAACTTCCTTCATTATTATGCTTGCAGGAACAGGAATCTTCTGGTTACTTCCAGAACAACTTCTTGCACTCTTTGATGGAAGTCCAGAAATGGTTCAAATGGGTATTTATGTTTTACGCGTACTTAGCCTTTGCTTCATTCCTGCATCTATCGGGATTACCCTTTCAACTATGTTCCAATCTATTGGACATGGTTTCAAATCATTGGTTATGTCCCTTTTACGTCAGCTCGTACTCATCATTCCATGCGCATGGCTCTTTGCTCAATTCGTAGGATTAGATGCCGTATGGTTCTGCTATCCAATTGCAGAGATTGTTTGTGCTGTTATCTTTATGCCACTTGCAATCGTTGTTGTAAAAAAAGCTTTCGCTGCTAAGTCAGTTGAAAACGAAGATGAAAACAATGCTGGTAACGAAGACGAAGTACCAGCACTTTAATCACATATAGTAAAAAGGGTGTTGCAATCACTGCAACACCCTTTTTCTATCCTTTATTGTTGTACGCTTGGTACACTTCTTAAGCTTTCATAAGCATTTTGAATACGAACAAGTTCATCTTCATTGAATTTTTTTGAAATATATCTTGCTTGCTCTATACGTTTGTGAGATTTCTCTACTTGCTCTTCAAAAATCTCAATCTCTCTAATATTTTTTCCTTTTGCTACATTCACTCTACGACGTATACTTAATATATCTTTAACCATTTGTTCTTTATTCATTACTTAAAAGTCTCCTTCTGTCTTGTCCATTGCTCGTTTCTATCTTATATAAAAACCTTCTTTTTGTAAACCCTAAGCCAGTATTCTACTTATTTTCCCATGTATCTATCACATTTTGAATATGTCCAATGTATACGGCTCTTGTACTCGTATAACTCCCTAAGCCTTTTTTTACTACCTCTACCTGCTTACCCATTTGCTCTAACCCATATTTAAAAGATTCCTCATGGTCTCCCATCACATCTCTTAATATATGCATACCTGCTACAAGCATAAAAGGCACCACTGTAACCTTCTCATTTTTAAAAGGAAGCATCTCCAAATGACTTCTATCTTCTAAGGTTGTCACAATGCAGTTTAGTGTTGTCTTATCTAACATTTCTCTAAGTTGAGCATAAGATGCATGTGCTTGATGCGTTGTACCATGTCCAAGTAAAAGAAGATCTGAATCTAACCCACTGTAAAGGTCTTCAAGCTCCTTAACCACTTTTGTGTAGTCCTGTTGTGTACTTAATAATGCCTTCCCTACTGCAACTTGATGAATGCCTGTTTCTCCTTCATAGGCTTGTTGAAGTTCTAGTAATTTATCATATTCTATTCCTTCTATTAAAAAGAGGGGTTGAATAATAACCTTCTCATATCCTTCCTGTTGCAACGTTTCCATACTTTCTTCTGGTGACAACATCTTTAGATTATGCTCTTTTAATAAACGCTTTCTCAAAAAACTTGATGAAAAACTTTCATACACATCCCAGTCACTAAAAGCTTCTTCAATGGCATGGATACATGGATCAATACTTTCTTTCTTCTGTTCTAAATAGCTTGTTCCAAAGCTAACAACCAAAATGGCTTTTTTCATAGGTCTTCAACTCCTCTAGGCTTAAAGTAGCAAGGTGATTTAATATTTTTTTCTTCTCCATTTCATCTTCTACTTGTTGTAATACTTGTGCTCTTAAACGTCTATGTACATCCATAAGTTCCACATAGGATGCATCATACTTTTCTTCTAATTCTTTTTTAATAAGGGCCGCTAGAGAAGGACTGGCTCCCCCTGTTGATACAGCAATCATCAAATCACCTCTTTTAAAGGAAGAAGGGACAATAAAACTAGAAAGTTCCTTATTATCTACCACATTACACAGTTTATTAGCACGCTTACAAAATGCTCCTACGGCTTGATTTGTCTCGTAATCATCTGTGGCTGCTACTACTAGAAAGCTATTGGCACAATCACCTTCTTCATAGCATTTATAAACGAGATTAACCTCTGGCCCTAGACTTTTAAACGCCTCTATAAAGCTTGGTGCAATAATATGTAAGTCACATTTCTCATTTTCTAATGCTACTGCCTTACGATATGCAACCTTGCCACCACCTACTATCGTTACTTTCTTACCTTCTAAATTCAGACATGCTGTATACATCTCTTGCCTCCATCTATTCCCTATTTTATTAAAAATTATGCTTTATCCTATCTTCTATATTCTCCCAAAAACACATCTTGGTCAAGGATTTTCCACATCAAAAAGGGCTACCTTTTGGCAACCCCTTATTATCTATTAAAATTTTAATTTCAATCCTGACTCATATTTTTTATCATCTACAATAAGTCTTAAATCAAACTCACCTTTTAATCCTTCTTTATTTACATTGATCGTTACTGTACGATCATCTTTTGGTTGGAACGTACCTACACACATTGCAAGAAATGGTTTCGCACTTGTTGAAATATAATATCTATGCTCCTCTTGACCTCTTTCAAGTTGAAGCATAGCAAGTTGACCACGTTTGAATTTAGCCTCAAATACAATACGGTCTTCTTCTTCTACTACACTTGCTTCATGGAATGCAGGGATAAGCTCTCCTGTTATTTCTACGCCTGGAATCCCTGTTTCAAATTCTTCTGTTTTACCAATCTCACCGAGTACACGTCCTTTACCAAATGTAAGGTTCTCCCCTTCATGATAGAAACGCATTTTTTCTGCACGGTAGTAGTTAGATGGTAAATGCATTTCAAACATTACTTCCCCATCCATTATTTCTACTGTAATACTGTTAAGTTTGTTTTCTGGATCACTTAAATCCATATAAACAGGAAGTTCTTCACATGTTACACCATGATTGTAACCAATACCACCTGAGTGTACTAAGTAATACCCATCTCTATAGTATTCCACATTTGAGATATAAGAAGAATAGAAATGATTAGCCCTTTCCTTCCCAAATTGCCATACTTGCTCAATGGTCATATCTTCTGTATTAATACGGTATCTAACCCCACGTGAGAAGTTATCTCTATTAAGTACATAGTTTTCTTTATTTTTAGCTCTCCAGTGCCCATTGTCAAATACCATCACATCACCATCTGGGAGCATCATACAAGCATGTTGTTCATATTGCCAATCAAACTCGCCATCTCCTACAGGTGTAAAGAAGTACTTCTCTACCATTTCTTGTGGCCATCCTTCTGGGTCACCAATAATCCAGTTAAGATCTCCTGTTTCATAATCAATATTGATGACTGCATCTTGGTGTCTACCTGATAAGGTAAGAGAATTTGTACGTTTATCATACCAAACGGCATTATTGTGGAACCAGTCATGCTCACTCCAGCTACCTGACTTGGCTACATCTTGTGGAAGCACTTTTTTGTAATCCCAAGATTTGATAATTTCTCCTGTATTACGATCTACAAGAACACACATATCTTCTGAAGTTTTAGCATCTTTTTCTTGTGTTAAGATCAGTAAGTTGCCATCTTCCATTTCAAATTGATCATGGTGATAACTACCTGGAATACAATACTCTGTATAAACCTTCCCCATTAGGCTCATTTCACATAATCCTGCTGTATAATAAGGTACCTTCATAAGACGATTAGAACCAATTAAAATATTTCCGTTTTTAGCACGCTTCATATCAAAGATAAAAGGTTCTACTAAATGCCAACGGCAATCCCCTCTATAATCATATCCTCCTGCAAGTGAGTCGCCAGATGGTGTGACAAACATAATTTGATCTTGCATGTATTCACTTGTTGTCTTGATATATGTAGCTTGATGAGGCATATCATTTAACTCATCTGTTTGCAATTTAATTTGTGTACTCTCCCCATTTGATAGTTTAATCTCTACAGTATTTTGGTAGTTTGGATATAGACCTAAAATTGGAAGCTTATGTTCTGTACCTGCTTTAAATGTATGCGTAATATTTCCTGCTTCTTCTTTACCTTTTACAGTAATGGTAGCAGTAACAGATTCTTCAGTTCTAAACATAACAAGCGCTGTAAGAGGAGATACAAAATAAGGATTTACTTTTACATAAGGATTTTCTAAAGTATAGTGTCCTTCATTAAAAGTTTTTAACATCATTTGTTCTTGCTCGTATTGTCTATTAACTAAGTGGTCAATTTTTTCATACTTAATCGTTTCTTGTAACATATCTACACCTCTTTCATTAATTTGTTGTTAAAATTATAACATTTATAGCTTTAGTAAAAAACATCACGTGATATTTTTTAAAATTTTACTAAAATATATTCCAAATTTATCATTTTTCATTTAAAATATATTATATAATCACATTATTACTTCTTAAGATTTATATTTTATAGATATGAGGACACATATTATGACATCAAGAAATGTACATTTTGAACAACTAAAAAAAATCGGTGTCCATAGGATTGCCGTAAAAGATGAAGCACTTTATAATTCTGAACATGGTCATCACTTTGTCTACTGTCTGCTAGAGGGGGTATGTGCTCTTACTAGTATTTCCAGAAATGGCGATGAAAAGATTTACCAGTACTTTAAAGCTGGAGACTTATTAGGTTTTTCACCTATCTATTCACCTGCTTATAAAGATGATACCTTTTCTGCCTTTTCTATTATAGCTAAATCAGATTGCATACTTTATGAGATTCCCTATACTCAATTTACTTATTTTATCAATACACATCCACATTTTTATCCTTGGCTTGTTGAAATAACACTGCAACACTATGACGGTGTACTCGCTCATTTCCATCACTTAGAGCATGGTAATAATCTTTCTAACTTATGCAAAGCACTTCTAGAGCTCGCTTGTGTTAAAGATGGACAGCTTCATCTCCATAAATGTTTTTCATATGCTGAGCTCTCAAAATACATAGGTGTTCATGTTATAACAACCACAAGGCTTATGAAACGTTTAAAAGAGGAAGGAATCATCTTTAAACGTGGGCATCATACGATTATCGCTGATAAGGCAAAACTTCTAGAGTACATTGAATAAAGGTATAAATGAAGAGGCTATCCTAAATGGTATAGCCTCTTTATTTATTATTTTAGAGCAATCCTATAAGCTTCCAATATGGTACAACAATAAGGAAGAGATAGATTACACTGATAAGCATTTTTGTACTAAATGCTTTTATAAAGTCTTTGATATGGATAAGTCCGTAAGAGAAGCAAATCATATAGAGGGCATATTCATATGGCATAATAATCTGATCTAGCCCATTAAAGAACGTATATAGTACTGGCTCTACTCTTACTCCCATATCTAGTGCCATTTGTGTAATAGGTGCACCTAGTGCTGCCATTGCTGCTAGTGGTGTCAGTAAGAAGTTTGTAAGTACAGCAATAAGCCAAATAATAAATAAGAAACCAATTGGTCCAATACCACCTAAGTGTGGAATAATTGAACTGGAAATAAGTTCTCCAACACCAAGGACATTAGCTACTTGTCCAATAGACATACAACTTGTGATAAAGAATAAGAATGGATAGTTCACTCTTTGAATATCCTCTTTTGTCCCTGCATCAATCCCTGGCATATAAAGTAAAATAACAGCAAAAATATAACCATATACTAGTCCAATACCATGAATATTACTTGTAATAAGGAATAGGAAGAAGAAGATTAAAACACCAAGTACCTTTTTCTCTTCTTTTTTGAAAGCACCCATTTCTTCTAACTGAGCCTTAAAGTATGCCTTCCCTTCAATAGTCACATTAGCTTTAAAAAGTTTGCTCATTGTAAAAGCCATAACGAAGCCGAATGGTAAGAAAATAATATTTTGCATTAAGTAATCTGTATATGTAATAGTTAAATCAGTAACGCCTCCTGCTACCCCAATAAGAACTCCCACATTACTTGGGTCCATTACAAAGAAACCTGGCATTAAGTTTGCCATAGCAGCTGTCATCATAATCCCTGCTGCTTCTTTTGATTTGCCTAAATTAAAAGCTTTACAGATCCCATATCCAAGTGCGGCAAACGCTACAGACCATGCACCTGGCAAGATTAAGTTCGCCACAATCCCTGCAACTACTAATCCATATAGAATCCCATTATATGTACCACCTGACTTTAAAATACACCAACAAGCGAGCCTTTGTAAAAGCCCTATTCTTTCTAATACAAGAGATAAAATAAATCCACATAATACAGTCCATACAACTGTTACAGTCCATGGCTTAAGAGCCACTTCTAATGGCACCAAATTTGTTACAGCATAAGCAAAAGGTAATAACAAGCTTGGTATCATATTGTTTAAAAGTTCAAATGCGAAACATAATATAGCGGCAACAGTAATTGCAAAAAATACCTTTATTTCTTTTGTAATGCCACCTGTTTCTGGCACAAATAGTATCAAAATAGGAATGATGATTGTTAAAAGCCATTTAATTTGTTTTGTCCTGTCCATTTGTGATATTGATTGTCCCATAGTATCTCCTTTTTGTTTGTTATTTTTTTAACGCTTCTTTCTTTTATAAGTATATCATCTATATGACTTATAAAAAAATATCTGGTGATATTTTTTATTTGAATTAGTTAAATTTAAGACAATATACTATTGTATTCAAAACCATCTTGTTGTATATGTATAAGAGACTATGTTCACTTAAATAAAACAAACTAAAGGGGGTTTTAGAAATGAGTATTTGTGGTAATCGTGCTTTTGAATTACTTCAAAAGATTGGATTTATCCGTTGTAGTGGGACAGACGAAGAATTAAAAGCTGCACATATTTTATTAGATGAACTTAAATCAATAGGTGTAGAAGGTACACTTGAAGCTTTCAAAGTACATAACTATACAATAAAAAAAGCTACTTTAGAAGTTCTTGAGCCTTATCAAAAAACTTATGAAGTAACAGGACTTGGTCTTTCTGGCAACACACCAAGTGAAGGTCTTGTGACCGAGTTCAAATACGTACAACAAGCTACCGATGTAGATCTTTTAGATGTAAAAGGAAAAGTTGTACTTCTTAATACACACCTTTCTTTAGAAACTTACGAACGCCTTATTAAAGCTGAAGTTGCTGGTGTGATCACTTATAGTGGTACTATTATAGATGACCCAGAATTAACAGATTTACAGTTGCGTGCAATCCGTGCTAAACACTTAGAACTTGGCCAAATTCCAGGAGTAACCCTTCGCGCTATTGATGCTTTTGATATGGTTAAAAACAAAGCAACCAAGGTACGCATGGTACTTGAACAAGATGACTATGAGGTAGATTCACATAATGTGTATGCTACTATTCCTGGGACAGATTATCCTGAACAAGAAATTGCCTTTATGGGACATTATGACAGTGTACCATTTAGTACAGGGGTCTATGATAATGGTGCTGGGTCTGTTATTTTAATGGAACTTGTTCGCCACTACTTAGCTCACCCACCAAAACGTACACTGCGCTTTATGTGGTTTGGCTCAGAAGAAAAAGGCTTACTCGGTAGTAAAGCTTATGTTGCAAATAGTAATGAAGAAACTCTTAAAGCTATCAAACTTGGTATCAATGTGGATGTAGCTGGTCCAATCATGGGTGAAGACCGTGCCATTGTTACTGCTGATAACAGCTTATGTCATTATATTGACTACTTAGCTAAAGAAGTCGGCTTTGCTATCAGTGTAAAACAAGATACTTACTCAAGTGACTCTATACCATTTGCAGACAAGGGCATTCCTTGCGTTAACTTCTGCCGTTTCGGCTCACCAGGTTGTGCTATGATTCACTCACGCTACGATATTATAGATTACTTATCAGGTGAATCCTTAGAAAACACTGCCCGCTTTGTTCAAACCTTTGGCGACCGTGTAATCAACTCACCTGTATTCCCAGTAGAACAAAAAATGCCTCAAAATATGATTGAGGCAGTAGATAAATATTTACAAAAGAAAAAGGAAGAGAAGTAAAGTGAAGTAACAAGCTGTGAAGTTTACTCTTCCAGCTTCCACTTCCGCAACACTAAGAGCCTCTAAACTTAATCAGTTTATGAACGTGTCAAACTCGCTTTGCTCAAACATGACGCTAAAATCCATAAACTAATTTTCGTTAAGAGGCTCTAAGTATTATCTCATAAAGAAGCTTTCAGAATGTCCACACAACTCTTTTACTTCAGCTGAACTTTCCAAGGTAGGAAAAAGAGAGTACTAGACTTTCCCGGATACCCTTTTACAGTTCTACTACTTCGGCTTAGCTTGATTGATTAAGAAAAGGGAAAATCACGAAAAAATAAACTTTCTCCTTACTCACCTTCTGCTGTAAGCTCTACACTTTCTACTTCTTTATTTTTAGCTATGAATACCTCAATCATATAGCCTACTAACATTCCTACTAGGGATGGTACTACCCATCCTAAACCTTTTGCATAAAGTGGAAGGTTACCAAATACTTTTGCACCTACATTAATTCCAAATCCACCTAATCCATACATTATACTTACAACACCTGTAAGTAAGATTGTTAAGCCGTATACAGCTCTACTTTGTTTAAAGAATCTATCTAACATAGCAAGGACAATTAACATGATTGCAATTGGGTAAATCATATCAAGTACTGGGATTGAGATCGCAAGGATTTTTGAAAGTCCCATATTGGCAAGAAGCATACTTGAAATGGCTAAGATTCTTACCCAGTTTTTATAACTCACTTTGTTTGTTAATGTTGCAAAGTATTGGCTACATGAAGTAATAAGTCCTACACTTGTTGTTAAGCATGCAAGTGTAAAAATCACTGCAAGTAAGACTGCTCCTGGTTGACCAAAGAGGTAAGTCATAACATTGGTTAATGTGTGTGCACCATTTTCTGTTACACCAAATCTTCCACCACTTGCTGCACCTAAGTGTGCAAGTACACCATAAATAACTACAAGTAAGCCACCCGCAATAAGTCCAGCTTTAATGGATGTGGATACAACGTCTTTTTCTTCTTGTACGCCTTTTGTTCTGATTGCAAGAGCAATGACAATTCCAAAGTTAAGAGCTGCAATGGTATCCATTGTTAAATACCCTTCTAAGAATCCTGTTACAAATGGTGATTCAATATAAGCCCCTGTTGCTTCTCCATAGGCACCTAATGGTTTAAAGATTGAGCCAATGACAACAACTAAAATTAAACTTAATAAAGTGGGTGTTAAAACCTTCCCCATACGATCTACTAGTTTTGTTGGTGATAAAGATAACCAATAAGCTACTAAGAAGAAGACTAACGTAAAAAGTAAACGTGCCAGTATATCTGATACACCTTGTGGTAAGTAAGGTGCTACAACCATTTCAAATGGTAAGCTTCCTGCTCTTGGAATCCCAAGACATGGTCCTATAGATAAATAGATTAAGATTGTAAAGATTGTTGCAAAGAGTGGATGTACTCTACTTGCTAAATTAGGAAGTCCACCTGATTTTGCTACTGCAATAACACCTAATACTGGGAAGCCAACCGCTGTAATAAGGAATGCCCCTAACGCAATCCAAACTTTATCTCCTGCTGACTGTCCTAAAAATGGTGGGAATATTAGATTTCCTGCCCCAAAGAATAGTGAAAAAAGCATAAGCCCCACAAATAATAAATCTTTTTTTGATAACTGTTTCATATTATTTTCCTCCTTTTATGTTGACTCATTTTGTTTTTTGACAATAAAAAAACCGCCCCTTGATTTTACTCAAGGGACGGACTAGCCGCGTTACCACCCTAATTCTATAAAAATGTGTCTGCCTATTAGACCTTTTATAGCACTCTATTCGTATCTAACAATACGCTTATCCTGTAACGTGGAAAGACTACGTCAATACTTACTCATCGCTTTTCAGTATTGCTTCTGGGAGATGATTTTGGGATATAATTTGAACATTGGCTTTCAGCATGTACCAACTCTCTGTAGAACATCTTATAACTTACTTTTTCTCGTCATCGAATTTACTTATGTTGTTGAAAGTATTCTAATAAAGTTTTGAACTTATGTCAATACTTAAATTTAATTTAAATTGAAATTTTTATAATCTAATATTTCATTTTTCACTTTCAAACTGATTTAAATAGCGTCTGAAGAAGTCCATTGTGAAAGCTTCATTAGGTATAATTTCTTCTATAACTTTCTTACTTGTGGCATAGGCCATATCATAGTCTTCTTTTGTGATATCCCCTACCTCTAAAGCCTCTTCTAACTCCTCTTCATCAAGTATACGTAACTTGGTATCCGCTGTCATAACTACATCTAAATAAAGGTCATCAAAGTAAGGGATTTCCTCCTCATTTACACCTGCCCCTTTAATAATATCAAAATAGATTTCAACAAACTTTCCCTCTCTATCAAATACAGCGCTTGCACACCATTTTTCATGATCTGGCAAGAAAATTAGCCCCTTATATCCATCATCACATAAACAAACATTTGGACGGTCATCATAGTCTACCACTAACTTCTCTTTAACACTTTCTATCTTAAGAAACGAGATATATCCTTCAAATAAATCTTCGATATACTTAATTTCATAAGTGTATTTTTCTAGCCATGTCCAATTACGTCCATCTAAAAACTTTCTTTTCATCTTTTTCTCCTTCTACCTCACTTAAAATGTATTTGAATTATATTTTTTCCTAAATTCAATGGGTGAACAACCTTCGTAATTTCTAAATTTAGAACAAAAATAGCTGGTATCATTATACCCTACTAATTCTCCTATTTCCTTTACTTTTAGCTGTTCTTGCGTAACTAAATATTCTTTTGCTTTTTGGATACGAATTTGATTTAAGTAATCAAAAGGTTTGCTTTCATAGGTTTCTTTAAAAAGCCTACATAAATAGTATTTGGTTACACCAATTTGTTCTGCCAAGTCTTCTAATGCCAAATCTTCTTGGTAATGGTCATCCATATATCTCATTACTGGCGCTAACCTTTGATAAGCCTTATTCTTACCTTCGTTTTCATGGCTTATTTTACTATGCTGCATATAAATCATTAGCTCATACAAAGCCCCTGAGGCTTTTAGCATACTTTCATGGCGATTGGTCAATGTACTTAGTGTATAGAAGAGTTCTTTATAGCGGTGCTTAATCTCTGAATCCTTTTCTAATTCTAGTACCATAGTAGAACCAATACCCATATATTCTATAAGATTTTCTACTTGTTGCCCATTAAATGTAATCCAATAGGTACGCCAATTTCCTGCTACTTTTTCATAGCTATGAGGAATACCTTTTCTAAAGAAAAAGGCTGTACCTTTCTTAATAGGGTAGATCTGCCCTTCAATTTTAAAGACACCTTCCCCTTCTAGACAATAAGCCCACTGATAATCCTGATAGCCCTCTTCTCTATGTACACCATTCTCTTCATAGTCTATTCCCACTCCTGTTATATAAAAAGGCAACTGCTCCATTTCTTTTGTAACTATCGGAAAGATAACTTGTGCTTGCACACCATTCCTCCGTTCAATATTTTTATATTTTTTGCAATATCCTTAGATTTACTTATATTTTATCAGTATTTATAATTTTAGTATATATTAATATTTTTTCATATACACAACAATTATTTACATATAAAGGAGTAGATTATGCAAAATCAATTTGAATGGCAAGATCCAACTATTGTACAAATTAATCGTGAACCAGCTCGTGCCTATTATATTCCATTTGCTAGTTGTACTGATGCATTAGCACACCATAAAGGGCTTTCTCCTTACTACAAACTCTTAAATGGTACTTGGAAATTTAATTATTGTGATACTTATATTGATGCACCTTCTAATTTCCATGAATTAGATTACCCAAGTGATGACTGGGCCACTATTCCTGTTCCTTCTAACTGGCAACTTCATGGTTATGATAAACCTCAATATACCAATGTAAATTATCCATTCCCTGTTAATCCACCTTTCGTTCCAAACGAAAACCCAGCAGGACTTTATATTAAAGAATTTACACTTCCTACTAATTGGAGTGAAAACCAAGTTTTCATTAATTTTGAAGGGGTTAATGCTTGTTTCTATATCTGGCTCAATGGTACTTTCATTGGCTATAGTCAAGGTACACACATCCCAGCTGAATTCAATTTAACTAATGCCCTTGTTGAAGGCACAAATAAATTGGCAATCAAAGTTCTTAAATGGTGCGATGGTAGTTACTTAGAAGATCAAGACTTCTATCGTCTTTCAGGTATCTTCCGTGATGTGTATTTACTTGCAAGACCTCAGTCTCACATTGTTGATATCTTTGCACAACCTTCTTTAGATACAACTTATACTAATGGAACTTTAACTGGTACTGTTACATTTAATACATCTCTTTCAGATGAGTATGAAGTATCTTTATTTGATGCAAATCATCAGCTTGTAGCTACTAAAAAATGTGCTCAAGAAACCTTTACTTTCGAAGTACCAAATGTAGAAAAGTGGACTGCTGAAACACCTTATCTCTATACTTTAGTTCTTCATTACAAAGATGAATTCATTCCTCTTCAAGTTGGTTTTAGAACAATCGAAGTAGCTGATAATGGTGCACTTCTCGTAAATGGTGTAGCAATCAAACTTAAAGGGGTTAACCGCCATGACTCTCATCCAGACCTTGGTCACTATACACCTATTGCTCATATGATCCAAGATTTAATAACCATGAAACGCCACAACATCAATACGGTTAGAACTTCTCACTATCCTAATGCACCAGAGTTCCTCAGACTTTGTAATGAATATGGTTTCTATGTAGTAGATGAGGCAGATCTTGAAACTCATGGTACAGAATCTGCTGCTGATTGCAATATCCTTACAAATGATCCAGTTTGGGAAACAGCTTATCTCGATCGTATGATTCGTATGGTAGAAAGAGATAAGAATCACCCTTGTATTATTATGTGGTCACTTGGAAATGAATCCTTCTTTGGCAAAAACCATATAGCTATGTCTAAATGGGCTAAAGACCGTGATCCAAGTCGTCTTGTTCACTACGAAGGAACTGTTCACTTTAGAGGTAAGACAGAGATTGGCTGCGAAGAAGGGCAAGTGCATCCATGTGTAGATGTAGTAAGCTACATGTACCGTTCTCCTGAAGACGTTAATAAAGAAGGTCAAGATACAACTGATCATAGACCTTTCTTCCTTTGTGAGTATAGCCATGCTATGGGTGTAGGCCCTGGAGATTTAAAAACTTACTGGGATCTCTTCTACAAATATCCTCGTCTTATTGGTGGATGTGTATGGGAATGGTGCGACCACTCTGTACGTCAGTATGATGAAGAAGGTAAACCATTCTTTGTATATGGTGGATACTTTGAAGAATTCCCTCATGATGGTAACTTCTGCGTAGATGGTTTAGTAAGTCCTGACCGTGTACCTCATACTGGTCTTAAAGATTACAAACATGTTATCCAACCTGTACAAGTAGAAGCTACGGACTTATCATGTGGCAAAATAGCTCTTACAAATCGCTATGACTTCTTAGATCTTAGTGGCTTACAACTTGAATGGACTGTAACAAAAGATGGTTACCCTTACCAAACAGGTACTGTGGCTAATCTTCAAGTTCTAGCTCATACTACATCTGAGATTCAATTAGATTATAGTCTACCTTCTCATATAGCTGGAGACTTCTTCCTTAATTTAAGCTTTGTTCAAAAGGCACCTACACCTTGGGCTGAACGTGGCTATGAAGTAGCATTCCAACAGTTTGAATTAAAAGCTGTAACTATGCTTCAAGCCCCTGTGGTAGATACACTTGAACTTAAAGAAGATCCTACCCACCTTACTTTCATTGGTGAAAGCTTTGAATACCGCTTCAGTAAATTTGCTGGAAGCTTTGAAAGTCTCAAGACAAATGGCGTAGAACTTTTAGCAAGTACTCCTGAGCCATCTATCTGGCGTGCACCTACAGATAATGACCGTAATATTCAACACGGTTGGCGTCATCAAATGATGCACTGTGCTACAACACATGTTTACAACACTTCTATCTTAGAAACTACAAATACATTCGTTAAACTAGAAGTAAGCTACGCTCTTGGTGGTCCAGCTGTTCGTCCTCTTCTTCAAGGCACAACAACTTATACGATCTGGGCAACTGGAGAAATCCAAGTAGCTATGCATGCAGATGTAAGAGCGAACTTAAATGCACTTCCTCGCTTTGGTCTAGAACTTCATATGCCAGCAGGTAATGAACAAGTAGCTTACTTCGGTATGGGACCAAATGAAAACTATATGGACCTTTGCCAAAGTGCATACATGGGACGCTTTGAAACAACTGTATCTAACATGTACGAACCTTATATCAAACCACAAGAATGTGGTAACCGTACAAAAGTAAGATGGGCAAATATTCATAATGCTTCAGGTGTTGGCCTTATTGTTAAAGGTGATACAGACTTTAACTTTAGTGCACTTCACTATACAGCAGAAGATTTAGCAACTACAGCTATGGCACATCAGCTTAAACCACGCAAAGAAACAATTCTTCACATTGATTACCGTCAAACAGGTATTGGTTCTAACAGCTGTGGGCCACAACTTGCTTCTAACTATGAGTTCAATCAAAAAGTAATCGACTTCGCATTCTCAATCAAGCCAATCTGGATTGAAAATATCCCAAGCGAACTTGAATACCGCATGCGTCCAACTATCTAGCATTCTTGAAGTTGAAGCCGAAAGAATATGCACTGCATAGTTCTCTACTTATCTTAATTAGCCAAAAGAGCTCGTGCCTTTGCACGAGCTCTTTACTATTTATAACTGACTATTTTTTCGATACTCTGTTGGTGAAATCCCCGTTACACTTCTAAATACTTTCATAAAGTGTTTTTCATTTTCATAGCCAACAGCATAACCGATCTCTGCTACTTTTTTATTGGTGCTTTCTAATAATTCTTTTGCTTTATTAATTCTTACATCTTTGATATAGTTCACAAAGCTCATCCCTGTGTATTCCTTAAACGTCTGTGAGAAGAATGAGTAGTTCATAGAAATATGATTGGATACCATAGCCATATTTAAATCCTTTTCATAGTTAGATTTTATGTAGGCTAGAGCTTCTTTCATCTTCACGTTATTTCTATTACTCTCATGAGTATCACAGATTTTATCATTAAGTTCTAAAAGATAAGCCTTAAGGTGTGCTTGATAACTTGTATAATCTGCATATTGATAAAAGTCTTTCACCTTTTTAAACTCTACGATATCGATTAAAGAACCATAGGCTTCTAGAATATGACCGATTAGCATTTCCATTAGTTTTTCAAAATCATCGTAGATTAGTCCTTCTATACTATCTTTACCTAATATCTTATTAAAGACTTCTTCAAATTCTTCTTTTCTTTCCGTCCCTATAAGTTGAATAAGCTTGGTAATATCTTTGTTTTCTATTTTCAAATTATGTTGCGTTGGGATATCTTCATAGTTCAAAAAAGGTACGTTCATAATATAGGCATATCTTCTTGCTAAAATGGCTTGCTCATAAGCAATTCTTAAATGATGAATAGATGCATAGCTACTACTTGCCCCTATATTTTTCCCTTGGTAATAAGCTTCTACTTTTTTCGTATCTTCGTCTTTTGCAATAACTATATAGCAGTTCTCAACTACACAGCTTATCACTTCTATTTCCGTTGGTAATTCGATGGCTTCATGCATGCAAAAAACTCTATAGGCTTCTTGATTAATCCAATGGTTAGAGAATCCTTGCTCAAAGCTACATAATTCACTTTTTGTAACAGAAGTATTCAGGAAAATATACTTAATTTGTTGCTCAAGTATATCATCAATCACTTCCATTGTTTCTACTAATTTATTCTTCTCTTTGATGATTTCTTCTAGTTCTTTCATCACCTTATAAATCGCCTCACGGCTTACAGGTTTTAATAGATAGTCTTTTGCACCACATTTAAGTGCTTCTACAGCATAACTAAAATCATCATAGCCACTAATAACAACTATTTCTGGTGGATTCGTACGTTCTTTGAGTGCATTTAATAATGCCAATCCATCCATTTTAGGCATTCTAATATCTGTAAATAATACAGATACTTCTTGCTCATCAATAATATTAAGTGCTTCTATACCATTAGGACATTCTAGTATTTGTTCCACTTCTACGCCTGAACGCCCAATCATTGCTTTTAAGCCTTGCCTAATCATTTTCTCATCTTCAGCAATTAGTATGGTTTTCACATTATTCCTCCTATACACTATACGGAATCTTCAACACAATTTTTGTAAAAGAACCTTCTTTAGATTGAACTTCTAAACCATAGTCTTCACCAAAACAAAGTTTTATTCTATCTTGTACATTTTTCAAGCCTATTCCATTTGAAGATTGTTTTTCCTCTACAAGTTCCCCTGCTATCTTCATTTTAAGTTGATCAAGTTCTACCTTACCCATACCTGTTCCAAAATCCGTAACCTCTATGATAAAGTAGTCCTTTTCCATTCTGCCTTTTATATAAATAGCCGTATCTTCTGCAACATCTTCTATACCATGCTTCATAGCATTTTCAACAATAGGCTGAATACACATTTTAGGAATCATTTGCTCATATAAGTTGTCTGGAATACTTATATTCGTCGTAGTCTTATAATCATATCTTAAATTTAAAAGTGCCATATAATTTTCTATATAATCAAGTTCCTCTTTAAGCTTTACCATAGGTGAACGCCATTTCATACTATACCTTAGTAATTTGCCTAAATAAGTAATAGCATCTGATATATCAAACATACCTTCTATTTCTGCCATCATTTTAATAGACTCTAAAACATTATAAATAAAGTGAGCATTAATTTGATTTTGTAGCGCTTTAATCTGTGAGTCCTTTACCAATGTTTCCTGGGTAATTTTATCATCCATAAGCTCTTTGATACTATGGGTCATAGTCTGAATACTTGTTCCTAACTCTCCCATTTCCCCGTTACCAAAATCTTCAATTTCTACATCAAAGTTACCTTTTTGAACTTCATGAATTGCATCAAGTATCTTATAGAAGTTTTTAAACACTAACTGAGTACTTTTATTAATAAGAAATGTAATAAGAGCGATTAGCGAGATCATTCCTACAATAACTGTCATACGTAACCAATTTATTTGCTGATACACTTCTTCTAATGAACGGATCTTAATAATATGTCCATCTATACTTTTAATAGCTTGATATCCAATGACAACAGGCTCTTGCCCTAAAGTCACCAAATTAATTTTTTTGTCCTTATCAAGTACTTTTACAATGTCATCCTTGTGCAACTTCCATTTATCTATTTGAACATAATCATCTTGGTAAATATTTTTTTCTGCATCAATAAAGTACATAACCTCTTGCTCTGTTGTCCCATACATTTGAGGGAACATGCAGCGCATAGGTGTAGCAATTTCAACAACACCTATTTGCTCTCTCTTTATGTTTTGATATGGTGCTACAAGTGTTGCTAGTGGCTCTGCATAGGGTGATGCTTTCTGACTGGGTGTAACAGTATCTCTTTCATCAAAATATAGATTGATTCCTTTAAAGCCTTGTAGAAGTTCTACCTTATCAAAGCGCTCACTGGTATAAATAACAGGTGCAAGTTCTAGCATCTTGGTATTTATATAAAATCTTATACTATGAATATAAGGATTGGTATTAATAAGTCGTTCTATAGCTCTTATCTCTGTATTATTAAAATCTATAAGTTGATGAACAGATAATGTATCCCCATCTAATAGCTTTCCAACAAACTTTTCGACCTCATTATTAAGAAGCATAGTTTGCATAGTCATATTACATATTTCATAGCTATTCATGAACTGGCTACTAATTTCGATCAAATCACTTTCCATATCATTAATTTGCTCTTGTATCTGTCTATCTTGATAGTATTCAATGCTCCTCATAGCAAAGAAAACGCATGGAATAATGAGAATAAGGAGATTGAGTAGTAAGATTTTATGTCTTATTTTCATAGATGCTATAAAATTAATAAATTTAAATTTTAATACTTTCATCCTTATTCTCCCTTCTTTATCAATATATTTACTATTATCTCATAATTTATTATCGTTTACTAGATACCCTATCTATTGATAAATAAAGGTATAGATAGCTTGTGGTTCCACAGTAACTTTTGCATATCTTTGTTCTTCTCTTAATGTAATATGTTTAGCCTCTGATGTACGGTTTAATACAACAATAACCTTCTCATCATCTGGATTTACAAAGCCTACTACATCTAAATCTGCTGTATATTTAGTCGTTGCAATACGTTTAGCACCTTTTTTAATATACTTGCTAAAATGCCCTATATAATAGTAAGTTAAGCGCTTTTCATAATCTGTTTGCTCCTCATTGCACATAATAGGTGCATCACAGAAATTACCTACATGGTTAGGCCCACCCTTGTGGTCTAATACCATATTCCAATCGATGTAGCCATTCATTCCTGAATTAAAGTTACCAATCATATCATGAGCATACATATTTGCTTTTTGAACTGCATTGGCCTGGGCAAATCGACTATACTCTACACAACCTTCTGTGAAAAGAAGTTCTTTATCTGGATAGATATCTCTTACCATTTGTACTGCTTCAAAATGATCTCCTGTATACCAATGGAAGCCTATACCACTTACATAACGATTTGCTTTTTCATCTTTTAGTATATCTCTTGTACGTTCATAAAGGCGCTCTTTATTGTGATCCCATACGAAGATTTTTACATCTTCTAGTCCTTCTTCTTCAAAAATTGGGCCTAAATAATCACGTACAAAGATCATTTCCTCTTCTGATGTATAGACACAAGAATCCCATGTTTGTACAGCTTCTGGCTCATTCTGCACTGTAATCATTGAAATCTCAATGCCTTCTTCTTTGTAAGTCTTTATGTATTTAGCAATATATTGTGCCCATGCCTTTTGACACTCTGGCTTTAACTTACCACCATGATTCATCTCGCCTGTTGTCTTCATAAAGGCTGGTGGACTCCATGGAGATGCTAAAAATGCAATAGGCTCTTTAGTCACTACTTGTGCTTTCTTAATCACAGGAATGATGTATTTTTTATCTCTTGAAATATCAAAAGTAGCAAATGCAGTATCTGTTTCATCTTCTACATAAGCATAGTTCCCAAGTGCAAAGTCACAGCTATTAATATGAGTACGACATAAATTATAGCCAATACCCTGTTCTCCAAAGTAATCCGCAATCAGTGCATCTTGTTTTGCTTCTGGTAAACCAAGCACATTGTATGCCATCGCTTCTGTAAAGGCACCACCAAATCCACTAATCGTTTGGTAAGTGATTTCCGGGTAAATATTAACAGCCTCCATAGCTGCATCTGTTTGATGTATAAAAGATACAGATTCTACTTGTTGTAAATAATGATTTTTTCCTTCGTTGGTTGTAATCACTTTAATATTCATAGCCTTCTCCTTTCAAAATAACCTGAACCATTAGGTCGGTTCAGGTTATTTATCTTTTACATTCTATTAATATTATTCTAAGCCAAGTTTTACTTTATTTTCTTCCATCATCGCTTGCTTAACAGCCATAAGTTTTTCATAGCCTAAAGATTCACGGTCTGCTAAGAACTTATTGAAGAGCTCATCAAACTCTGCATCTGATTGTGCAAGTAATAATTTTGGAAGAACTTCCCCCCATGCTCTACCTATTTTAAGTCCAATAATTTCTTCTTCTGTACCAACTGCTGGGTCCAACCCTTCATATTGAGATAAGAAAGTTGTATATGGATAGGTCCATTCTTCTAATTGAGCAAGTGGTTCTTGTGGTCCTTCTGTCCATTGAAGTTGCATTGCTAAGTCTTGAAGCATCCAGAATGTATCATCTGCACCGTATTTTCTGTCGTATGCAGTACGGTCTGTTTGAAGAAGTTGTTTCACTTCATCTTTTACAACTGGTTTGCCATCTACCATATCATAAGTTTCACCTTCTATACCAAGGCAAACTCTTTTTTGTCCATGTTCACTCATTAAGTAAGTTAAAAGCTCAATAGCTCTATCTGGTCTTTCACAGTTTTTAGAGATAAGTGTAACTGTCCAACCGTAAATACCACCACCTTGTAAGATGTGGTCATCACCAGCTGCATTCTTTGGTCCGTCTATAGCAATGTAAATGCTATTTGGATCATTGTTGTAAAGAATTTTTTGTTGTGCTGCCATATCTGTTCTTTGATACATCATTGCAAAGTAACGACCTTGTGCAATTTTTTCTTCCATTTGAGAACGTTTATCTACAAATACATCATTTGCAATTAACCCTTCTCTACTTGCTTGATTCAATGTTTTTAACCATCTAACATATTCAGGATCAGTTGTTCTATCATAAAGCTTGCCATCTTTCTCGTATGGGATCGCTAAGAAATCTTGTAAGTATTTTTCTACTGACCAGTTACCTGTTTCACCAAATTCATGGAATCCGATTGGAATAAGTGGTTGACCATTTACTTGTGGGAACATCTCTTGAGCTTTTCTAAGAGCATCTAAGAAACCTTCTGGTGTGCTCATATCTGGGCTACCAATTGCTTCATACATATCTTTTCTTACTAAGAATGTTTGGTTAGATGAGATATTATCATATTTTTCGTAATCTGATGGTGTGTATGATGAGTTTGGATAAGCATAAACATTACCATCTTCTTGTGTATACCAGCCTAAACGTGCATCATCCGCTACTTTGAAGAAATATGGATCATATTGATCTGCAAGTTCATTAAGTGCATAGACCATATCACTATCAATCATTTCTTTGATTTGGCCTTCCCACCAACCAAGTGTTAGGATATCTGGAAGTGTATCTGAAGCAAGCATTGTATTAAGTTTTTCTGCTTCATTACCCGCTGGTACAATAAAGTCAATATCAATACCAGTTTCTTCAGTGATCTTTTGTGAAGTCATATCTTCACCCCATGGTGTTGTAAACCATGAGAAGTTAATATACCATTGAAGGTTCACTTTATCATCACTATTTCTCATCCAGCCTGGTTCATCTGCTGATACTTCTTTTTGTGTTGTTCCTTCTGGCTTAGCTACTCCTTGTGATGCTTCTGGTTTGCTACCACTGCTACATCCTACAGTCCCTGCTACCATCATACAAGCCATAGTAGCTGCTAATGTTCTTTTTAATTTCATGTTCATACTACTACCCCTCTCTTTATATGTATCTATATATTTTTAATAATGTATTACTTACTCTTTTACTGCTCCAATCATCATACCCTTTACAAAGTATTTTTGTAAGAAAGGATATACACATACTATTGGTAGCGTTGTTACAACCATCGTTGCAAGTTTAATTGATAATGATGTGGTTGTACGTGTAATATTGCCTGCTGTTGCCATCATCTGAGTAGAACCTGTTTCTGCTACAATACGATATAAGAATGTTTGAATCGGTTGTAAGTTTGGATTATTGATGAAGATAACACCTGCAAAATAATCATTCCAGTGATATACACCTGTGAAAAGTGCAATCGTTGCTAGTACTGGTTTTGATAATGGTAAGATAATTCTTGTAAATATGGTCCAATCTGTAGCACCATCAATAGATGCTGATTCTTCTAGGGCACCTGGTATCTCTCTAAAGAAGTTAACAAAAATAATTAAGTTAAAGAAGTTGAAGAGACCTGGAATAATGTAAACCCAGAAAGTATCTAATAATTGCATGTTTTTATAAAGTAAGAAGGATGGAATAAGACCACCACTAAAGAACATTGTAACGGTTCCCATAGCCATATAAAACTTTCTTCCTACTAAATGATCCTTTGATAATGGATAAGCTACCATTGCAGTGAAAAGTACGTTTGTTACTGTCCCTACCACTGTTCTTAATATTGTTACACCAAAAGCTTTAATTACCCCACTATTTTGGAATACTGCTGTATAATTGTCTAATGTAAACTTTCTTGGCCACCAGAAGATACCTCCTAGCATCGCATCGGCCCCTTCATTAAGTGAGTTTACTATAATATACCAGATAGGATAAAGGGTGATAAAACAAATAACGGCCATTAAAGTAACATTAAACCAGTCAAAGGCTATTTCACCATTTGTTCGCTGCTGTCTCCAGTTAAATTTTTTTCGCTCCACCTTTTTCCCTCCTTAGAATAATGATCTTCCTTGTAATTTTTTCGTTGTAAAGTTTGCTGTTAGAAGTAAGATCATCGCAATGACTGATTTGAATAACCCAATGGCTGTCGCATAAGAATAACGTCCCGCTCTCATACCCATTTGGTAAACGTATGTATCTATAACTTCACTACTTGATGCATTAAGCACGTTTTTAAGAATAAAGATTTGATCAAAGTTTGAACTGAGCATGTTCGCTACTGCTAAGATAAACATGATTGCAATTGTCCCTTTAATTGAAGGAAGTGTAATCTTCATGATCTTTTGAAGCTTTGTTGCACCATCTACTGTGGCTGCTTCATACATTTGTTGGTCAATCCCTGAGATTGCTGCAAGATAAATAATTGCTGACCAACCAAGTTCTTTCCATACATCTGATACAACTGTTAATCCCCAGAAATACTTCGGATCTGCTAAAAAGGCTATCGGTTTATCTAAAATTCCAAAGTTTACAAGTACTTCGTTGATCATGCCTGGCTCACTAAGCCATGTAATCATTAGCCCACCCAGTACTACCCATGAAATAAAGTGTGGTAAGTAAGATACTGTTTGAATAGTCTTTTTAAATCTCGCATGACGCACTTCATTTAATAAAATTGCGAATAAGATTGGTAATGGAAATCCTATAAGAAGTTTTAGTAAGCTAATACCTAATGTGTTAGTCATAATATTCGCAAAGTTTGGATCGCTAAAAAACTCTATAAAGTGTTCTAATCCTACCCAAGGTGCATCTGCTATTGGTTTTGTAATTTTAAAGTTTTTGAAAGCAATTACAATTCCTGTCATTGGAATATAGTTAAAGATAAGCATCCAGATTACACCTGGTAAAACCATGAGTTGCAAATACTTCTGCCCTATAAGCTTTTTCAATGTACTTGTCTTTACTGTCTGTGTCATCGCCATCCTCCTCATCAAGTTATCATCTTTTATAACATTATTATAATTGACTAATTTTACTTACATAACGTTTCATTTTTTGTATTAGGTGTCTAAATTTTATAAAGGGTACTCTAAAAAAACAAACCACCTAGATCCCTCTTCCACTAGGGTATCTAGATGGTTTATTTTCTTTACTATGAGTCAAACTTTATAAGTTTTTTCCGTTTGCTTCAATAACTGATTTATACCAGTAACCTGAATCCTTAATGATTCTTTCACCTGTTGCATAGTCTACATACACGATACCAAAGCGTTCTCCATAACCACTGTGCCATTCAAAGTTATCCATTAAAGACCATTGGAAATAACCTGCAACTTCTACACCATCTTCTCCTGCACGCTTAAATTCTCTTAAATAACGTTGTAAGAAATCTATACGGTTTGGATCATGTACTTTCCCATCTAAAGATACAACATCATGACAAGATAAGCCATTCTCTGTGATATAGATAGGTTTTTTATAACGTTCATATAAGAATTTAGGCCCCCAGTAAAGTGACTTAGGCGTAATTGGCCAGTTAAGAGCTGTCTTAGGTGAACCAGCTTCTCTGGTTAAATAGATAATTTCTCCATTCTCTCCTGCTTTAATTTCTCTTCCGTTATATACATTTTGTCCTAGAAAATCAAGGGGCTGAGAAATGATTTCCATATCGCCCTCTTTAATCTCTGGTAGGTAGTCTTTAAAAAGTTCTAAGCCATCTTCAGGATAATGCCCAAAGAATATTGGGTCATTCCACCATGTGATATTCCATGCCCATTCTTCACGAATCTCACGTGGCATTTCAAAGAGTGAACGTTTTGCAGCTTCAATGTCTTCTTTGCTATCAGAAGCTGGATAATTCATAGATGCTGTTGGTGCAAAGCCTACCTTTACTTCACCCTTTGCATACTCACGAATAGTCTTCACACTATGCCCATGAGCAAGCAAGATATGATGGGCCATTTCCAATGTATCACGAATAGATTGTTTAAGTCCCGGTGCATGTAAACCTTGTGAATAGCCAAGTCCTACAAAACATTGTGGTTCATTAAATGTCATAAAGTACTTCACTCTATCTGAAAGCCTCTCTACGATGACCTTTGTATACTCTGCAAACCACATTGGACTATCTGGATTCATCCATCCACCTTTTTTATGAAGCTCATAAGGTAAGTCCCAATGGAATAAAGTCACATATGGTTCAATGCCTGCTTCAATCAGTTCATCTACTAAGTTATCATAGAATGCTAAGCCTAACTCATTTACTTCACCTATGCCATTTGGTAACACTCTTGGCCAAGAAACAGAGAATCTATAAGCTTTAATTCCCATTTCTTTCATCATTTTGACATCTTCTTTATAACGATGATAATGGTCACAAGCTACATCTCCATTATGTCCTTCATAAACTCTACCTGGTTGTGTACAATACACATCCCAGATTGATAAACCTTTACCATCTTCATAAGCTGCACCTTCTATTTGATAAGAAGAAGTTGCTACTCCCCATACAAAATCTTTATTAAAACTCATCATTTTGCCTCCATCTCTTGCTTTTAATTTCTATTTCATTTAATTTATATTATTTACTGTGTATCCTTAGGCATAAATATGAATACTTGTTACGTGATGATTTCTTACATCTTCTGCTAATGCACCACTTAGTTTATTAGCTTCTACAGTATGACATCTACCATCTTTGTATATAAGTTCTATTTTCTCTATCGTTGTATACCCTGGCATTATATCTTTTACTTCTTTAAAATGATAGTTTACTTCTATATCACCTAAGAACTTACATTTTACCGGTTCATCTACTGAAACAAGATAAGCTGGTAATGCTGGTGCAAAACTTAATATAAGTACGCCATCTTCTACTGTAAATGGATTTTCTCCAATCATCATCACTTGCCACATGTGTAAGAATTCAGCTGTTGAACCACTTAAACGAGCAACAAATCCTCTGCCATGGATTTTCTCATTTGGATTAGCACTACTTGCAATGAAAGATGAATTTTCTAAAATACTTCTTCCATATATCTCTGGATTTAAGAATGGTACCAATGCATTTTGAAGTGACTCAAAGTATGCTTCATATAAACCTGATCTTAATAGCTCAAGTAAATATTTGTATTCCATGTGTAACCAAATAGATTCATTTTCTAACCAACCTGGTGTAAAGGCTTTTGCACGCCCTACTTCGAATGACGTATCTTTTAATGGACCATTTACTTTGTACATTTGTAACTTATGGTCGTATAAATCGCTTGCTTTAACTTTCTCATGAAGTGATGCTGCTTCTTTTCTACCTTCACCCATTTTTAGGTATCTTACTGGTCCTTCTAAGAAGTAAGGCATCTTCACCACGTCAAACTTACTTGGTACAATACCCTCTTCTGTTGTTGTATACTCACTCATTTCATAAGTAAAGTATGTTGGACATAAGCCTTCTCCATAAGCCACAGCTCTTTCAACACCTTGGCGTAACTTTTCTAACCATGATGTTAAGATCACTTCTACCTCATAAAGTGTAAGTTGCTCTTTGTCACCTTGAATTCCCCATAGGATTTTTTCTCTATACACTTCTTTTGCTACGTTAACTTGATCCCAATAAGCAAGATCTGATAATTTACCTGCCTCGAAGCGAACAAGTGACTCTTGAATAGATCTAATAAAGGACATCACTTCTATAGGTAATGTAATCACATCTGTCCCTAATTTAAGACTTCCTAGCATAAACTCTACCATGCGATACAGTTCATAAGTCTCTGCCATAGAAGAACCAAAGATGCCTGGTACACCATTTAATGCATCATACCAACCTGGTTTGCCACCTTCCATCTCAATACCCATACCATATGGATCTAAGGCTGCAAATTTATTAGTTGCTAAGATCATCATCTTCTCAAATAAGTTAGAGGTATACACTTTACCCTCACCGTTATTTTCTCTAGCTTCTTTATGACTTACATGCTCTTTGATGTTATGGTCAATGGCATTGTATTGTCTTACACCATTTTCAGTTAATACATAACGTTCTTTTCTTGGTCTAACTGTAGCACCGCTTTCAAAATAAGTATAAGATCTATCATCAAAAAGAAGTTCTTTTTCTTTCTCTGGATAAATACCAAGGAAGCTTTCTACTAAATCTAAGTTATAAGTCCAGTGATCTGTCCAGTACCCTTCGCCAAATACAGCTTGAACATGTGATGTAGCATCTTTCATAATGCATTCAATAAAGGTTTCATTTGAAACGTTTAATGCAATATTTTCTGTCATAATCGCTTTTAATACACTTCCTAGAGTAAAAGGTTGTGTTAAAAGTGCTCTTATTGCTTCTGTTCCATTAATTTCTTTTAAAATACTCTCTACTTGTTCTTCTGTAAGAGTATAGTTCACCCCTTGTACTCCTAATGGATTGTATCCATCTAATTGAATGAGGTTGTAGAAAGTTTTTACGTTATAGTCTTTTACAAAATCTGCAAAGTAAACATCACATCGTCTATTTTGATTCACATCTCTAAAGTTAGCATTTCCCTGGGAATAAAATTCTGGACTCATACTAAAGAAGTTATAATCTCTTTCTGTATCGCCATGTTTACGTGAATAGACATGATAAATATTTTTATCTCCTAATAGAAGTGGCATACCTCCACGTAATACGTTATCTAAATAAGTTTGTTTACAATATGCATCAAAGACTGGTGAAGCTGTTTTTGTTTCTATCACTTCACAGATTTCTTCTGTCAGGTGTTTGGCTTCTTCATATTTATTCTCAAAATAATTGCCATCTACTATTTTTGCTCTTAAAACCTCTAATTGTTCTTTTTGCTCTACTTGACCAATTAAGCTATAGAAACTATAAGCTTCACCTGGTTGTAATGTCGCTTGGTTACTAAAGAAGCCACATGGTAAATTGTTTTGACACATTTGTTTAGTTGCTAAAAGTGTCTCTCTATCTTGATTCATAAAGCCAAGAGGTTTAGTTAATGCAGTATTTTCTAAGAATACAACTTCTGTATCTACAATAGCTGGTAGTAATGCACCTTGCTCACTCATTGTAAGGTAGAAATGTCCCCCTTTAACTTCTTTAACTACAGCTGAATCCTCCATACTTGCACGTACTGAATAAAAAGGTACATGTGCTTCTACATCTTGTACTTGCATCCATGCCTTAACTGTTTGCCCCATCATCTTCATAGCGCCTAAGTCTACACCATAAGGGATAACTTGTGGCATACCATCTAAAATATCTAAAGTATAAGGTTGATTACTAATATTTTTTAATGTCACCTTACGTACTAATCCACCCACTTCTTCGTTTGGTAATGTGAAATAAAGTACATTCGTTTGAATACCTTTTTCCTTATTTACCTCTTCAACTTCTACTTCATTGGCGCCAATAAACATACTTCTACGAGCATCTGCTGCTTCTGGCCCTTCATTGTAAAATGGCTCATAGTAGTTATTATCTATCTTTAAAAATGTTCTAAATCCAACTGTACTTACATTTTGATAAGCTTGTTGCGCTGCATGGAACTCCATAATACTATGATTTTTATCTTTTACACCAAAGCTAGTAATTCCTTGTCCACGGTTCACATAGAAACACCAAATTGGTGTTCCCATTAAGCCACTAATTCCTGGCAAGAAGCTAGCAAACGTAGGTTTATTTGTATAATCATTTATCATAAATCGGTTATTATTATCAAACATATTCAAGTCTCCTTTTACTTTATTGTTCTATTATCTTTATTTTAAAGAAAAGGTCTATGTAAAATAATGAGTCATTTTTCATTTCAGGTATCTGTTTTTCATTCTCCTATTTTCTCTCAAACTTTTAATCAGTAATTGAAAAATAATTAGTATGATTTATTTAAAAAAGTTAAAAACTAGTATAAAATTAATCTTAGTTTTATTGTTCGTATCAACAAAGGAGGCTTCATATGTTAAAAACTCTTCTCGTTGCCAGCGCCGCTGGTATTATTGGAACAGGTCTCGGCGGTATCATCGGTATGTTCTTTGGCAATAGTTCAAAAAAAGCATTAAGTTCTTTACTCTCTTTTGCTGGGGGTGTTATGCTTAGTATCGTTTGTTTTGATCTGATTCCTGAGGCACTTTCACTCAGTTCTGTTCTTATAACTGCTGTTTCTATCTTCCTAGGTATCTTGGTTGTTCAAGCACTCAATACAGTCATTGACCATATTACTCATACAGAAGAAACTCACGTTGAGCTTGAAGACTTACGTCATCAGCAAGGTTTAATTTCTACATCCCAAGAAAAATCTATGCTACGCTCTGGCTTTATTATGTTTGCAGCTATTGCCCTACATAATTTACCTGAAGGCATGGCTATTGGCTCAGCTACTTCTCATGATGCAACCATGGGACTTACCCTTGCTTTCTTAATTGCCCTACATAATATTCCTGAAGGTATGAGTATTGGGGTTCCTCTTATCGAAGGTGGAATGAATAAGTGGAAAGCAATTGGGCTTACTTCTCTTTCTGGTGCACCTACTTTAATTGGTGGATTAATTGGAGCCCTTCTGGGTGGTGTAGGTGACCTACCTATTGCAGTTTCTCTAGCTCTCGCAGCTGGTGCTATGCTCTACGTTACTTTTTGTGAGGTACTTCCACAAGCAATCTTACTTCACCACGGCAGACGTCCTGCCCTCTTTGCCATTATAGGTATTGTATTGGGCTTTATCTCTGTAAATGGAATTATTTAAATAAACAGGGCTAAGGATTTAATATTAAATCCTTAGCCCTGTTTATAACTCAAAAATCTTTTCATCTATTTTATATCACTTATGCTTGCTCAATAAGTCTTTCTATCTTTCTTTCTTTTTCTTGCAAGCTTTTTTCTTTTTCATTAAGTTGCTTAGAGAGGGCATTGACAACTTGCGTGACCTCACCAAAAATCTTTGCTACATTTTCTTTTGATTGTTTAATCTTAGATTGCATATACCAGTCAGCAATAAGTCCATCAAAGAAGAAGTCGGCAAGTACTGCACCTTGAGATACTTCTATACTTGAATAAATTTGCATATTCACATCTTGCAGCTCCACACGTAGTCTTTGAAGATAAGTTTGAGCTTCTAATATACGCCCTTTTGCTTGATCAATCTTACTATGCTTCATCATATCTGCCATTAAGTCTCCACCTAGAAGATCAAACGTTCCCCAACTCCCTGCTGAATTTAATAAATCTAAAGCATCATTCAAAGCATATGTAGCTGACCTACCTGGTGAAATCGCCTCATTAATTTCTTTAATCTCATTTTTTAGACTTACTATTTCTTGTCTAAGTTTTTGAATCAATTGACTTTCTACACTATTTGAGTTTTCCACCAAATTACGTTTTTGCTCTTTCAACTTATCTATTTCTTCTTGAATCTTTGACATTTTATAGTGTTCTTTACTGAGCTTACTCATGTCTTTGACTAAGTTTTCTTCTCTTATTTTACACGCATCATATTTTAGCTTAGCAGCTAATGCTTCTGCTTTTTCTTTCTCAACTTTTTTCTGATGTTGCCCTAAACATTTATAAAAAATTGAAGTAAGACTCCCTTTTTCTATCTTTTCAACATCTAAGTTTTCTTTTACTAAGCTTTTTTCTAAGCTACGTAACTCATAACGTGTATCTTCTAGCAATTTCTTAGCCTCATTCATCTTCTTAGCAATTCGATCTGGATGAATATATTCTTCTTGTAGCATTAAAATCTCTTGATTAATTCGTCTGAGCATATCTCACACCCTCCCTAAGTTTATATTAAATATAACTTAGTTCTATTATCTCAGCCTATGCCTCCATATGCAATGCCTAATACGATAACAACGAGCGTTACACCTACAAAAACATACTTTCCAAAAGGAATAAATTTAGCTGGGAGAGGACGTTTCGCCCCTTCATTAATTGCTCCTAAAATTTCTTTGCCATCCACTAAGTAGAAGAACACCCCTGCTACAATAAGCGCTGCTACTGGTGATACTACAATTGTTATAAGGTCTGCAAATTTCCCAAAGTATGCCCCATTTGTTGCTAGTGGTAATGCTAGTATAAAACTTATACCTCCAATGACTGCACATGCTACTACACGAGATTTTTTTGTCCATGCCATGAAGGCTTCCATACTACCTTCTAACATATTAACAGATGATGAAATGGCTGCAAAAATAATACTTAAGAAGAATAATCCACTAAGTACATTACCGTATGGCATCGCTTGGAATACTTGAGGTAATGTAATAAAAAGTAAAGATGGTCCTGCTGCTGGATCAAGTCCAAATGCAAATACAGCTGGCATAATCATAAATGAAGCTAAAAGTGCTGCTAATGTATCAAATAAAGCTGTGCTAAATGCTGCACTTGGAATATCAAATTTCTCACTAATGTAACTACCATATACAACCATTCCACAACCATTCAGTGAAACCGTGAAGAATGCTTGCCCAAGTGCCATAACCCATGTCTCAACCTTCAATAAGTATGACCAATCAGGAGTCATTAAGTATTTAACCCCTTCCATAGCACCAGGTAATGTAATACCTCTAATGGTTAATACAATGAAAAGTACAAAAAGTAATGGCATAATCCACTTATTTAATTTTTCGATTCCTTTTGTAATCCCTAAAGATACGATAACAACTGTTAAAAGCATTGCAATAAAGAAGTATGGTACACTGCTCATAGTTCCTGAAAAACTATCAAAATATGTAGCTGGATTAATCTGCATAAGCTCCCCTGTTACACTCATTGAGAAGTATTTTAAAATCCATCCAATAACAACACTGTAAAACATTAATACACCCATAAGGCCAATTGGTGGAATTAATCCAACCACTTTACCACCTTTAAAGTTGCGTCTTTTAAAGACTTCTCTTATCCCTGTATAAGACCCGCCTTTGAAATGACGTCCAAACGCAAACTCGATAATAAGCCCTGTTGATCCTAGTACAAAAACGAAAATAAAGTATGGAATTAGAAATACTGGTCCTCCATATGCCCCTAACCTATAAGAGAACATCCATATATTCCCTAGCCCTAGTGCTGCTCCTACACAAGAAATAATAAATCCAAATTTGTTTGAAAAGCTTTCTCTTTCTTTCATCTCGATCCTCCCAATATTTTTATCACCTATAGAAGTACTTTTAAAAATATAAAAAAGCAGGCCTCATAGTAAATTCTATGTAGCCTGCTTTTGTCTTGTAATATCAAAAGGCCACATAGTTTTTCTATGTGGCCTGCTCTTATCTCACGCAAAGTAAGCCATCATAGATACAACGTTTTGTTGACGTTTGTATCTATGATGATCTCTATATCATAAATACAAACCTATCTATAATAGCCATAATAAAAGTTATTAAATTTTACTTGGTTGAAAGTAATAGTTAAGTTCATGTTTATTCTCCTATAAATAATATTGTTTTAAATTGTATTATATATTTTACATAATGTCAACGATTATTTTTAATAATTAATAATAATCTATCAATGACAACTGCTCATGCTTATTCTTTTCAATACTAAACCATAGTTTAAAACTACGTGGAAATTCTTTACGTTGTAGTACGCCTAGAAGATTAATAAGGCTTTGTTCATCAACATTCTCATAGCTTCTCTTCTCAAATCCATCTTGTACTACATCATAACCTTCTTCTTTCTTCGTAACCATAATATGTCTATCTTTTTTAAAGGAACTGACTATAACCCTTTCTCCCCATTCTAGTCCTTTTAATGTTTTCATGGTGATTTCTATAAATTCCTCATTTTTTATCATACTTAAAGTACCTCTATTTTCTTTTATCCCAATTCACAATTAAAATATAGTATTAATGACATATAGCTTTATTATAAATGAATGTTCATGGCTTCTTTTATCTGTCTTACAGTTTCATTACCTATTTGATTAGCCTTGTCACTTCCTGTTTGAACAATTTCTTTCACTTCATCTAGATGTTCTTCATAGTAAGCACGCTTTGTTTGAACGGGTTCAAGAATATCATTAAGTGCCTTACCTAGCTGCTTCTTACAAGCTACACATCCTATTTTTCCACTACGACACATATCACATATATTATTATATTCTCCTGGATTAAAAGCTTTATGATACTGGCTTACACTACAAATATCCGGATTTCCTAAATCGGTTATACGAATACGGTTTGGATCTGTAACAGCTCCATTAATCTTCTGCTTAATCACCTCTTGTGAATCAGAAAGATAAATAGCATTACCTAAACTTTTACCCATTTTACTTCCACCATCTAATCCAATAAATCTTGGTGTTTCACTAAGTAAAGCATCTGGCTCTCTTAATATTGATTCACCATGTCCATATAAATCATTAAAGCGCCTCACTATCTTTCTTGTCAACTCCATATGTGGCAATTGATCTTCCCCTACAGGTACTAAATCAGCATGACAAAATGTAATATCCGCTGCTTGACTTACTGGGTATCCTAAGAATCCATAGGTCAAATCATCATATCCATACTGCGCTGCTTCTGCCTTAACTGTTGGATTATGTCTGAGTACATTTACTGGTACAAACATTGAATAAAATACAGTTAACTCTGCTATTGCAGCAATTTGAGATTGTTGTACAAATGTTACTTTGTTAGGGTCTAACCCTACAGATAAATTATCTATTGCAACCTGATAAATGCTATCCTTAAGCATACTAGGATTCTTGAAATGAGTTGTTAATGCTTGTATATCTGCTAAAAGTATAAAAGTTTCATAGTCATTTTGTAGTTTCACTCTGTTTTGCAAACTTCCTACATAATGTCCCAAATGTAGCCTACCCGTTGTTCTATCACCTGTTAAAATTCTTTTTTTATTTTCCATTGTTATTCGCTCCTTTGTTATAATGTATTCTCTAGCCACCACCAATCATCCGACATATCCATCATCTCCTTTTATCAAATTTATGACAATAAAAAAACTCCCATTCCTAAAATTAGGAACAGAAGTCTAAATGTCTGTTAGCCACCTAAAAAGGTCTTATCACATACTATCATATGCTCTCATCATAACGGTTAGAGTTTCCGTGAACGCCTACTGTAGTTTAATTAACTTTTCAGGTTCCCCTCGTAAGCCCATTCACTATAACTTGAAATATTGCATCCCACCACCTGCAACTCTCTGGAATTTCTCTGCTATAACTACTCTTCTTACTCATTGGTTTTAGATTTATGTTATTTATAGTATATCTTATTCTTCTTGAATTATTCTGTCAATATCTTTTATTAAGCTTTCTTTTATTACATCTCTAAAATAATATTAATTAATTTTAAAACCTTATCTACATGTTGATGTTTTAAGAGCATTGAATTCCATAAACATACGTTAGGATAAAAGGACATATAAATAATCTTTTTATAATACCTCCACGCAGTATGTTCTAAACTATTTAATTGATAGCATTTCAGTATTTCAGATAGCATTTTTTCTTGTTCTTGCTCCATCTTACTAAATATTTTTTGCACTGTTAAGGTATCAAAATCTACTTTTTCTAAATAGTACATCGTTTCATTCAGAAAACAATTAATATTAACCTCTGTACCAAACATATTAAAATCAATAATCCCTTTGAATACTCCCTCATCATCAACTAGAATGTTGCTCTCATTTAAGTCACCTTGGTAGACGCATCTAGGTAATTGCTCAAGAAACTTCTCAATCTGTTTTCTAATTTGCTGATTGGCTATTATTAATTTTTCTGTCAATATATCTTCTTGGCATTTTTTCAGCGCATTAACAAGGGTATCGAAATTTTCTTGTTTTTCATCTCTATCTATATCAAATGGGCCTAATTCAATAAGTGACCACATTGATTTAGTTTGTGATAAATTAATATTAGAAAATAGTCTCGCTAACTTTCCAAGATGTCCTACGACAGCTTTCTTAAATGTATAGTCTATAGTATTACCTTTTGATGAATAAACTTTATAGGGAGCGCACTCTTCTACATAACAAGCATAGTGTATATCTTCCTTTTCATAAAAGTAAACTAATTTTCCACTTTCATCTTTTATTAAGCTTGGGCAATAGACTCCTATTTCCTTATATCTTAAAGTTAAATTCATAATATCTTCTAAAAACACTTCATTAATTGCTTTACTATTATTAATCTTTAAGAAATAGCTATTATTAATCTTATAATTATAGCGTCTATCCTCTTCGCTTCTAGATGTATCTATTACATCACTTATTTGATTGCATTCAATATCAAATTTATCGCAAATATCTTTTATCTCACTCAAACTAAACATACTTCCCCTTCTTTAGCCTTTATTAATTGATCACATAGTCTGGTAAGCAATTATACCAGTGCACATAAATTTCTCCATTTAGTACCACTCTATCTGTATCTGGTAGCATTTGGGTCCATGGTTTTGTATATTCTCCGTCTTTTCCTACATTCCAGTTGTACTTGTTAAACCTTCTAAATAAAATATTCTTCCCTTCTCTAGAAATATAATTTTCTACTAATTCATCATGCTGATTAAAATAGATCTGCCTAATCGTATCATAAGTTTGATTACCAATAGTTACTTTATATCTTCCCACTATATCATAATTATGTGCTTCTATATGCTCTTTATAGAGGCTTCCATCTTCTTGCATCTGGATGTACCCACCATGTTTCTTCAATATGGCTTCCCCACAATTATCTTCTCCTATCCCCCAGAATGCCCAAAAGTCATCATCTAAAAATGTAGATAATTTTTTCACTCCCTGTGCATCCTCTTCCCATGCTGCTAATGTTTGGATATAGTCTTCGGTTTCTCGCAAATAATATTTATAGCTATGTACGGCCATTTGTACTTTAACTTCTACACAGTCTATGCCATGAATACTAGCCCTTCCCTCTACTGTAACCTCCACTTCACCACCTTTTTTCATCTCTGGGTATACGCTAAAGTTATAATCTGCAAACTTGACTTTATTTCCTAGTATAGGTCTAATAAAATAGCCTATATCTTGCATACATCTTACTGCAAACTCTGGTTCATCTATTTTCTCAATTGTAATTGTTGGACTAATCTCTGGAAAAATACTTTCTTTCATCTTTTCATCTCCTTTTTTATCTTTATAATAGGGATAACAAGCTTTAAAGTTTTTTCTTGCTGTATTTAATCTACTTTTTACTGTCCCTTCTGGTAGGCCTAGCCTTGTGGCAATTTCTGCAATGGGTAGCTGATAATAATAAAAAAGTTGAAGAATTCCTCTTTGTTCTTCTTTTAATTGCTGTAACGTATCTATTACCTCTTCTTCTAAAGCGCTTCTCATTCTCCATTTCCTAGCATCTTTCACAGAAGTACTTTCTAATATTTGTTCATCTATTGCCACTTCATTACTTTTAAATACTTTACGGTAATAATTAGAACAAGCATTGCTAGCAATTTTAAGCATCCATGCTTTAAAAAGCTTTTTGTCTCTTAGCATCTCATACTTTTCATAACCTATAAGCCATATCTCTTGTAATATATCTTCTGCATCTTCTCTTATAGGTATTTTGTAATAAACAAGCCTACTAATGGCATCTTTATGCTGTTCTAAAAGTTGCTCAAATTCTTCCCTATCCTCTCTCATACAGTATTGCCTCTCCTATCTTTTGAACCGGTTCTAACTATAAAGATGAAAAATAGTCTTAAAAAGTTCACTTTTAAAATTTATTTTTTGATTAAATCTCTATGCATTAGTTTTACTGCCTATAGAAAAAGCACCTCCCTTCTATAGGAAAGCGCTCCTCTGATTTACTCTATTCAGTCATTCTAATCTCTTCCATTTGTTTTACTATATTTTCTGGCATATTATCTATCAAATAATTTTTGTCACTTTTATTTTTCTCTTCATACTCTTCCCAGTACTTCTTAGCAGTAAGAGCCATCTGCTCATACAGATCTTTTGCTGATAATAAATAACATCCCTTACCTCTTGTAATAATTTGTTCTGTTCCATCAGAAGTTGCTACCGTTATACGATATTTACTTGCATGCTCATGAGCAAACTTTTCGATAAATTGGTCTGCTGTTTCTGCTTCTTTTGTGTATACAACACGGATATTATGATAGTCATAAATTTCTGTTGGATGACCTTCTAAACGATAGGCATCAAAAACAACCATTAGATGACACTTATGATATCCTTGGTAATTACAAAGCAAGTCTAACAATCTATCTTTTGCTGCATCAATGTGTGTTCTGGCTGTCTCATTTAATTCTTCACATCCAAAAATGACATTATAACCATCTACTAGTAAGTATTCTTCTTTACTTGTAGGCTTACTTGCCGTTCTAATAATAGGCATTTGAGTAGCCCATTCATTGCGCTTGCCCATACGTTTTCTAGGTACATATTCTTTTTTTTGATTAGAGTAAAAGGTTCTTTCTAAAATAGCGTCTATTTCGTCTGTACCAATGCTCTCTTCTTCCCAATAAGCTTCATTTTGTATAGTAACTTCTTGAGTGGTAGTATTTCCCAACTTGCGGCATTCAATATGCATATAGTCATAGACCCTATCCCAGCTTACTAGGAATCCACTACCATGGGCACAAAATACTGAACCTGTTGGATTATCAATATCAGCTTCTGAATCATATCCATAAGCTGATATGACTTCTTCAGCATTATGACATGGTTCATAGCCTTTCAAGCTACAAAATAGCCTTCCATGCCCTTTGGTATAAGCTATAACCTCTTTTTGATAATCTCTCATCGTCACTACTGGAGCTGTTCCTGTTAGTATAGCCATTCCCTTTTCTATATCTGGTGGATTAGATTTTCCACACATCTTCTCAACATCCATCATTGCCCTACCAACCATATTTTCTGGTATTTCTAAACGAAACTCATAAAATGGTTCAAGAAGTATGGACTGTGCTTGCTTTAATCCTTGTCTTACCGCTCGGTAAGTTGCCTCTCTAAAGTCTCCACCTTCAGTATGTTTATTATGTGCCCTACCAGATACTAAAGTAATTTTCATATCTGTTATGACGGAACCGGTCAATACACCTTTATGTTCTTTTTCTTGTAGATGCGTTAATACAAGACGTTGCCAGTTTTTACCTAGATTATCTTCACTACAATCTGTAGCAAATTGTACACCACTTCCTTGTGGTAGTGGCTCCATCAAAAGATGAACCTCTGCATAATGGCGTAATGGCTCAAAATGCCCTACCCCTTCTACTGCATTAGTAATTGTTTCTTTGTAAACAATATTGCCTGCTCCAAAGCTTACGTCTATTCCAAATCGCTCTAATATCATATGTTTTAAGATTTCTATTTGAACTTCACCCATAATCTGCGCTTGGATTTCCTGTAAAGCTTCATCCCATACGATATGAAGCTGTGGATCCTCTTCTGAGAGCTGTAATAGCTTTGGTAGTACTGCTGCAGGATCATATTGATCAGGTAATATAATTTGATAAGTCAGTACAGGTTCAAGCAAAGGTTGATTAGTCGCTTCGGCGTTGCCTAACCCTTCACCTGGATAAGTTTTTGTAAGCCCTGTTACAGCACAAACTGTCCCAGGCAAAGCCTCATTAATAGCGTCAAACTTATTACCTGAATAAATACGAATCTGATTAACCTTTTCCTCTTCTTTCGTAAGTACTGACCTTACTTTAAGACTACCACCTATAATCTTCATATAAGTCAAGCGATTCCCCTGCTCATCTCTTGCAATTTTAAAGACCTTTGCTCCAAATGATTCAGGGTATTCTGGCACTTTTGCATGCTTACTTATACCTGCCATAAATTCTTTAACTCCTTCAAGCTTTAAAGCAGAACCAAAGTAACATGGGAAAAGTTGACGCTTTGCAATCAGCTCACTTATAGCTTCATCTTCAACTTTTCCAGTTTCTAAGTAAGCTTCTAGTAGCCCTTCATCGCACACTGCCACACTTTCATAAAAGTCCTCACCTTGCTCATCTGAGAAGTCCGTACATCCCTCATCAAGACGCTTCTTTAATTCTTCTAGAAGCTTATCCTTGTCTGTTCCATCTTGATCCATCTTATTAATAAATAAAAAGACAGGTATTTTATATTTAGATAATAATCTCCACAGTGTTTCAGTATGCCCCTGTACCCCATCTGCTCCACTTATCACCAAAATCGCATAATCTAATACTTGTAGCGTACGTTCCATTTCTGTAGAAAAATCCACATGTCCTGGGGTATCTAATAAAGTTATTTGTATATCTTCTAAATCCATCACAGCTTGCTTAGAAAAAATAGTGATTCCTCTTTGTCTTTCCAACTCATACGTATCTAAAAACGCATCTTTTTTATCGACTCGCCCAAGCTTCCTCAGCTTACCGCTTAGGTAAAGCATCCCCTCAGATAATGTAGTCTTACCGGCATCTACATGGGCTAGTATTCCTATTACTAATTTATTCATGTCCAATCTCTCTTATCGTTTCCTGATTTTTGCCATACTTTATCATATGAAAAATAGTAGCCTTACCAACAGGTGTGCTACTATTTGATATTATTACTTATTATTAATATTATAACATCCTAAGTAATCCTCATTCAAGCTAGGATTTATGAGACGATTCATCGTACTATTAGCACCGAATATCCTTATATCTATCATCTTTTTCCTCTTTACTTAATTTGAAAGGGCTTTCTGTCTTAAGTTTTCAAATTCTGTTTTAAGCATCTCTTCATCCACCTGATCATTTAAGCTTTTTTGCCATGCTACATAATATTCCATAATTTTATCTTCGTATTTTGTCCAATCCTCTTCATTGATTTTCAAGTATACGCTTTGCCCTACTTTTGCTTGTTGCTCTTGTGACGCATCCTCTACACTGATGTTATCAATAATTTGAATCACATCTTCTGATAGTGTTATTCCCTCTGCTGCATTATTCCATTCTCCTTGTATACCTACAACTACGCCACCGGCTACAAGTAGCAAAGAGATAATTAAAAGTAAGAAACCTTTTTTTACGCTCCCTTTTTTGAAATAAAGATAGCCAAATAAAATCCAGATTGCCACAATAAATCCTAGTGCACCTATAACAGCCATTCCTGTTCCAATTGTTACCATTTTGTTTCTCCTTATTGTTCTTTATCTATTAATTTTATGTAATAGTCAATTTATCACAAATATTTTCATTTATACTCTACCACTTTATTGCACTTAAACCTTATATTCTTTTAAACAACTGCTTTTCCTTATTGTCAATAGATTTTGCCATACAACAATACAAGCCAACCTAAGTCTACCCATTTCTAAGGAAGAGGGTATTCTCAGATTGACTTGTATCGTATTTTTATTTATTGTGTGCTATACGTAATGCATTGCCGATTGCAACAAGTGCCTTATCTAAATCTTCTTTTGTATGTGCTGTACTTAAGAACATTGCTTCGTATTGAGCTGGTCCAACGAGAACACCTTGTTCGAGTAAAGCTTGGAAGTAATGATTAAATTTCTCTGTATCACATGTCATGGCATCTTCATAGTTGCGTACTTCTTTATCTGTGAAGAACAGACATACTAATGAGCCAGCTTGTGCTACATGATAATTTAAGCCTAAATCTTGTAAATGTGTACGAATACCTTGTGCAAGGTAGTTCGCTTTTTCTTCTAATTCTTTGTATACTTCTTGATGATCACGTAAATATTCAAGTTGTTTCTTACCAATGTACATAGCAAGTGGGTTACCTGACAATGTACCTGCTTGATAAACTGGTCCTACTGGTGAAACCATATCCATAATTTCTGCTTTACCTGCGTAAGCACCTACTGGAAGGCCGCCTCCAATAATCTTACCAAAGCATACCATATCTGGTTCAATATCAAAGTACTCACGGCTGCTACCATATGCAATTCTAAATCCAGTAATAACTTCATCAAAGATAAGTACTGTACCATGTTCTTGTGTTATTTTACGAAGTGCTTCTAAGAAGTCACGTTCTGCTGGTACAAGTCCCATGTTGCCACCAATTGGCTCTACAATAACAGCTGCAATATCGTCACCTTGTTCGTTAAAGATAGCTTCTAATGCTTCAATATTGTTATATGGTGTTACAAGTGTATGTTTAACAACATCAGCTGGTACACCTGGGCTAGTTGGTACACCATAAGTAATTGTACCTGAACCTGATTTTACAAGTAATGCATCTGAATGCCCATGGTAGCATCCTTCAAATTTAAGAATCTTGTTACGTCCTGTGTAACCTCTTGCTACACGTAAAGCACTCATTGTCGCTTCTGTACCAGAATTTACCATACGTACTTTATCGATTCCTTTATAGGCATCTACAATAAGTTTTGCCATTTCAACTTCAATAGCAGTAGGTACACCATAGCTTGTTCCTTTAGCTACCATGTCGGCAATACCCGCTGTAATTTGTTCATTGCTATGACCTAAAATGAGAGGGCCCCATGAACAAATAAAATCAATATATTCATTACCATCTACATCCCAAATATGACTTCCATGTGCATGATCAATAAAAATAGGATTAATTCCTACTGATTTAAATGCACGAACAGGGCTATTTACCCCACCTGGAATATACTTTACTGCTTCTTCAAAAATCTCTGCTGAACGTTTATGCTCCATTGTAATCTCCACCATCCTATATCCACTTACATAATTCTTTTGCAAAGTAAGTAATAATAATATCTGCTCCTGCACGTTTGATAGAAAGCACACTTTCATAAATTGCTTTCTCATCTAAAAGGCCATTTTCTACCGCTAATTTGATCATAGCATACTCACCACTTACATTGTAGGCTGCAATAGGCATGTTAAAGTTATCTTTTACACGTCTAATAATATCTAAATAAGAAAGTGCTGGCTTAACCATAACAATATCTGCACCTTCTTCAATATCAAGCTCTACTTCACGTAAAGCTTCATCTGTGTTTGAAATATCCATTTGGTATGTTTTACGATCTCCAAATGCTGGTGCTGAATGTGCTGCTGCACGGAATGGTCCATAGAAACTTGAAGCGTATTTTGCACTATAAGCCATAATAGGTACATTCATAAATCCTGCTTCATCTAATGCTGTACGAATGGCACCTACTCTTCCATCCATCATATCAGATGGCGCTACCATATCAGCACCTGCAACTGCATGGCTTACTGCAATACGTGCTAAGTAAGGAAGTGTCACATCATTTTGTACATTTCCTGTTTTATCTAAAATACCACAGTGACCGTGGTCTGTATATTGGCACATACATACATCTGTAATCACATACATATCTGGTGCAAGCTCTTTCACTTTGCGAATAGCTTGTTGTACAATACCTGTTTCACTGTAAGCTTCTTTTCCAAAAGCATCTTTTTCATCTGGCACACCAAATAAAATTACATATTTAATACCAAGGTCTACAAGTTCTTTAATTTCTTCTTCTAAACGGTCAACAGAATAATGGAAGATGCCCTTTAAAGAAGATATTTCTTCTTTTTTATTTGTACCTTCTACTACAAAGATAGGATACACAAGGTTTCTTCTTTCTAATGTTGTTTCTCTTACCATTTCTCGAATTGCTAAATTACCACGTAATCTTCTTGGTCTTTTAATCATCATATAGCCTTCTTTCTATCTATTAGACTTTTTGTATACTGTTTGTTTATAACATCAGTATACATCCTTTAAATTTTACTCCAATATACAAAGTCTGGCAAATTTATTTATCTGATGACTACCATCCGTAATACTCCATCCTTTATAAACTGGAGTAAACAGATGCTACGTCCCTAGATAACGATTTCTAAAGTTCAAATGGAGTATAAAACTCCACCTGAACTAAGAAATCTGTTTATGCTTCACATAAACACTCAATCAAACCTTCTATGGTAAACGGATTTGCTTCTTTATATACTTCTAATCCTAAGTTTCTCATGGCTTTGCTTGTAATTTCACCAATAGAAATACATTTTATTGTCTTAACTTTTTCTTTATATTCTTCATCTAAAAGTGCCATTAAATTATTAGCTGTTGAAGAACTTGTGAAAGTAATATAATCAATAGTCTCTTCATCTAAAATTTCTTTTAATAAGGCTTTAGAATTTTTATTAAGCACTGTGTCATACATTAAAAGTTGTTCTACTTGGCAAATCGTTTGTAAACGTGTAGAAAGGATATCACGCGCTAGGCTTCCTTGTGGCATAAGTACTTTATCTTCATTTGTCAATTTACTTTCTAAAAGTTCAGCAATACTTTCTTGTGTAAAGCGCTCTGGCATAAAGTCTGAGCGAATACCATAACCTTCAAGTACCTTTGCAGTAGCACTTCCTACTGCTACAACTTTAAGATTAGAAAGTGCTCTTGCATCTTTTCGTAATGCATAAAGCCTATCAAAGAATAAACTTACCGCATTTTGACTACCAAATACAACATAAGTATAGTCATTTAATCTATTTAAAGTTTCATCTATCTCATCTGTCTGTCTTGCCACAATCTCTATTGTTGGAATTTCAAAAACATTTGCTCCTAACTCTTGAAGCTTAGCTTTAAGGTCGCTACTTTGTGTACGAGAACGTGTTACAACAATATTTTTTCCAAAGAGAGGGCGTTTTTCAAAGAAATTAAGTTTATCACGTAACTGAACCACTTCACCTACTACAATTAAGCTTGGAGAAGTAAGCCCTGCTTTTTTCACTTCTTCTTCAATTGTTAAAAGTGTACCTGTTGCTACTTTTTGATTGGCTCTTGTTGCCCAATTGATAACTGCTGCTGGAGTAGATTCTGCTAATCCATTCTGCATTAAGTTGGTACAAATTTTATTTAAATTACTAAGTCCCATTAAGAAAACAAGTGTTCCTTGCATACTCGCAAGTGCACTCCAGTTAATACGGTCTTTTGTCTCATCTTTAAGATGTCCAGTAATAACATGGAAAGATGGTGTATAGTCACGATGAGTAATAGGTATACCTGCATAGCAAAGTCCACCAATAGCAGAAGTAATACCTGGTACAACTTCAAAAGGAATATCTCTTTCTAATAAATATTCACCTTCTTCGCCGCCACGTCCAAATACATATGGGTCTCCCCCTTTAAGACGTGTTACCACTTTTCCTTCTTTTGCTTTTACAGCTAAGACTTCGTTGATTTCATCTTGAGTCATTGTATGATTGCTAGAAGCTTTCCCAACATAGATTAATTCTGCATCTGGTCTTGCAAGCTTTAAGTACTCTGCATTTGCTAATCTATCATATACAAGTACTTCAGCTTCTTTAATACAATCCAATCCTTTTAAAGTTAACAGTCTAAAGTCTCCTGGTCCTGCACCTACTAAATAAACTTTTCCACTCATCTGTTTAGCTCCTCCATTACGCTGTCTGCTAATTTATACCCCATCTGTCTAGCTACTTCAATGCTACCACATTCACTTGTTAATGCTTGTTTTACAAGTTTTGTTCCCTCTTCATCACCTAGTAAAGCTGTTAAATGAAGTCTTCCTGCTTCAAGATTGGCATAAGCACCAATTGGTAAGTGGCAACTACCTTCTACACCCGCAAGGAAAGCACGCTCTGCCTCTATCTGTATTTGACTTTTCATATCTTCAATTGGACGAATTAAGTTATAAATACGTTCATCATTTTCGCGAATTTCTATAGCTAATGCTCCTTGTGCTGGTGCTGGTAAAACCACATCTACTGGTAAATAATAGCCTATTTCATCTTCTCTTCCAATACGTCTAACACCCGCTGCCGCAAGTACAATACCATCTAAGTTTTCTGTTTCAATTTTGCTAATACGTGTATCAATATTTCCGCGAATCGGTTCAATTTGAAGATCTGGTCTAGCTTCTAAAAGTTGATATTTACGACGTTTACTTCCTGTTCCAATACGTGCACCATGAGGAAGTTCAGATAAATCATTAATAGGTTGTTTTAAGATAAGTACATCTCTTACATCTTCTCTAACAGGTGTATAAGTAAATTGTAAGCCTTTGCATACTTCGCTTGGCATATCTTTCATACTATGAATTGCTAAGTCAATTTCTCTATCTAAAAGCTGTTGTTCAATCTCTTTTACAAAGAGTCCTTTATCTCCAATTTTATCTAAAGGTACATTTTGAATAAGGTCTCCTTTAGTTTTTATAATTTTTATTTCAAATTCTACTTCAGGATTACAAGCTTCTAGTTGACTAACTACCCATTTGGATTGTGTTAGTGCAAGCTTACTTCCTCTTGTCCCTACAACAACTTTCATCCTCGTCACCATCCTAATCTTTTGCTTAATTTCAATCTTTTGCTTCCTTTATTCTATTATGCACTAAAGAACTTATATTTAAAGGTCAAAAAGTTCCTGCAACATAGACATATAAGCTTCTTGTTTCGTTGTGTCATCCATTTCTTTTAACGCTTTAACAGGTTCTCTGATTAAACGTTTTAAAGAGGCCATCATCATCTTATCAATAATTTTATGTTCTCTTGATGTAAGGTCCAGTTTGTTTTCTATATAATGCATACTATCTCTATGAATTTCTTGGCATTTCTCATTGAGTGATTGTATCGTTGGATCAATTTTTGTCATCTTAAGCCATGTAATAAATTCTTCTACATAGCTTCTAGTTATTTTTGCTGCTTCCTCTGCTAGTTCTTCGCGTTTAGCACTATTTTTATCTGATATATCTTGTAAGTCATCCACATCATAAAGACTTACATCTTCTAATGTAGCAACTTGACTCTCAACATCACGTGGCATTGCAATATCTAATATAGTAAGAGGTTTGTTTAAATGTGGCATTTGTTCTTTTAGCAATACAAGGTGTGGTGAAGCTGTTGAAGTAATTACTACATCTACCTCTTGTAATAACTCATAGCGTTTATCAAATCCTACTGGTATAGCCTTGTCTATCTCATCTGCTAAATCACTTGCTTTACAGAATGTACGATTAGCAATATAGATTACTTCTGGCTCTTCTAAAGCTAGATATTTTAAAGCTAGTTTACTCATTTTCCCTGCACCTAGTACAAGTATCTTTTTATCTGCTAATGTTCCTAGCCTTTCTTTTAAAAACTTAATACCTATATAGCTAATAGATAGAGGATATTCTGATATTTTAAGTTCACTACGAATAAGTTTGCCACAAGTGATGGCTTCTCTAAATAGTTTATTGAGCACTTTTCCACTAGCACCTATCTCCATAGCAAAAGCATGTGCATCTTTTACCTGTCCAAGTATTTGATCTTCTCCAATAACTATAGACTTTAGACCTGCTGCTACATCAAATAGATGCTTAATTGCTTCTTCTCCCGTTTCTATATAAAGGTAGCTTTTTGCTTCTTGTCCTAATATTGTATTTAATAACTCATGTACATCTTCTATTGCATTTTCAATGTTCTTTGCTGCAATATAAAGTTCACTACGATTGCACGTTGAAACAATGACAAGTTCCTTGCTTGACTTTTCTAAAAGTATATCTATAATTTCCATCTTTTTAGAATCTGTAAAGCTTACTTTTTCCCTAACTTCGACTGGAGCCGTAACATGACTCAGTCCAATTACTGCAATATCCATTATCCACCTCTTAATTTAAGTCAATAAACTTTTGCATCCTTTATTATACTATATTTATTACCAGTTAAAAATACTACTAAACTCAAAATAATAATAATTATTACTTACCTAATAAAAAAGCAGAGTATTATAGAATGCCCCCTATAATACCCTGCCCATTTTATCTGATGTATATCAAATTAGTTTATCTTTTGTAAAGACTCTATAAACTAAATCTTAGTGGTGACCGTCTTGGCTACCAGGACCTGCTGAATTGTGTTTAGCAATTGGTTTAACGTTAATGTTAGCACGTTTTTCATCTTCATGCCAGTAAATACGTTCAGCAATTTGAGCTTCTGGATTAAGTTCAACACCTTCAAGAATAAGTTCTTTGAATTTGATGTATCCAGCTCTATCGATTAAGTGACCACCGTGAAGGTAAACTGGTTTGTAATCAAGTGCCCATGCAGAGAATTTTGGCCAGTTTCTGAAGATAGAAAGTACTACATCTTCTGTTACCCAGTTAGCAAACATTTTACCCATACGTGGATATTGTTTACCTGTACGACCACCAAGCATGATTCTATAGAATTTTTGAGGATCACGTGTCCATGCGCTTGTTGGACAAGCGATTACACACTCACCACAACCTACACAACAACATGTATCTTTTTCGATTTTACCATTTACTAATGAAAGTACGCGAGTAGCATGGTGTGAACAAGCTTCAACACATGCGCCACATCCGATACAACGATCTCTATCGTAGTTCATTTTAGCAATACCGATTACACCGAAGTCATTGAAGTGACCTTTACCACAGTCATTTGGACAACCTGAAACAGCTGTTTTAATGTGGTAGTGACTTGGGAATACTTCTTTTTCGATTTTTTTAGCTAATTCATGTGTATTGATATTAGCTTTAATACAATGTGTGTTACCGATACAAGCCATGATGTTACGTGCACCAATTGTTGGGTAACCTTTACCACATGTTTCCATTTCAGCGTCACATTCAACAACTTCTACTTCTTTGATGTATTCGTTGATGTATTCGTTAACTTCTGGAATGCTTGGATATTTAATACCTGGGATATTAAGTGTATGTCTCATACCTACGTGGAATGTGCCATCACCCCAAGTTTGTGCTATATGTTGTACAGCTTGTAAATGTTTCGCATCGATAATAGAACCTGGAACACGTAATTGTAACATGAATTCTCCAGCTATTTTAGATTGACGGAAACAGTTAATTCTGGTTGCTTTTACATCAATATCGTGATTCATTGTGTGGCCTCCTAGTCAATTAATTGTTTTGCTACAGTGTAGTTGAATACTGGTCCTTCAAGACATACGTATGTCTCATCGATACGGCAGTGTCCACATTTACCGATTGCACATGACATTTTTCTTTCAAATGAAACCCAGATTTTTTCTTCTGGAATACCTTGTTTTACACATTCAAGACCTGCAAAATGCATCATGATTGGTGGTCCAACGATTACTACTTCATAGTTATCACCAAAATCTTTGAATGGGATTTCTTCGATGAATTTAGTTACAAGACCTGTTCTAAATCCTTCTTTTTCATCTCTATCTAATGTGAAGATAGTATTGAATTTTTCTTCCCAAACTTTAAGTGTATCTTTGAAAAGGATACCGTTTTCATCTTTGAAACCTGCAATGATGTTTACGCTTTGTGCGAAACCTTCTTCATTTGCAAATTTGTTGATCATACTTTTAACTGGAGCAACACCTGTACCACCAGCGATGATTACAACGTTTTTACCTTTGAATTGATCTACTGGCCAACCTTTACCGTATGCACCACGAACGAATAAAGTATCACCTGCTTCAAGTTTGAATACTTCGTCAGTTACTTTACCAACTGCACGGATTGTGAAATCCATCCAGCCATCGCCGTAATCACTTACAGAGATTGGACATTCACCAATTTTAGGAAGTGATAATTGACAGAATTGACCATGTTCAACTTTAAGGTCACCTGTTGCAACTTTAATTGTGAATTCTGTTTCTGTTTCTTGTTTGAACTCAAGAATTTGACAAGCTACTGGCATTAATTCATTATGCATTGCATTCACCTCCGCAGATTTCTTTTACAGCTTTGTTTACTTTTTCGATTGTCGCTGAGAATGAGATGAACTCTGGACATCTTTCCGTACATCTACCACAACCTACACACATATGGCCTTCGCCAAATTTTTCGTTGTAATCATGGATTTTGTGAAGTGTTTTATATCTGTAACGAGCAGCAGTTGTTTTTCTAAAGTCATGACCACCAGCCATTTCGTCAAATCCTGCAACTTGACAAGATGCAGCAGTTCTTCTTCTTTCACCTACTGAACCATTTTCATTGTAAGCAATATCTGTTGTTGTGAAACATGTACATGTGCTACAAGCAATTGTACAGCTTCCGCAACTGATACAACGTTTGTTGAATTCATTCCACATTTCATGTTCTTTAAGTTTGTTAAGAACTTCTTTGTTTGGAATTGTTGGGATTGTAACTTTTGTTTGGTTTTCTTCGATGAATTTAACTGTGTATTCAGCTTCTTCTTTACCTTCAAAGTAAGGAGCGAATTTTTCATCTTTAACGCTAATAAGAACTTGTCCGTCTTCGAAGCGAGCAGCTAAGCCATAGTTATCTGTTTTGTTTGTTCCCATTGAACAGCAGAAACATGTATCTTCACTTGAAGAACATTCCATCATTACGTAGTTTACTTTATCTCTCATACGTTTGTAGAAAGTATCTTCAAAACCGTTTTCTAAGAAAATTTTATCTTGGTTCATTTGTGCATTAATATCACAAGGTCTAGCAAAGATTAAAACTTTTTTATCGTGAACTTTAGCTTCACGGTATTCATCTTCTGTGAAGTAGAATAAAGTTTGAGTGATTGGTGAAACCACATCTTTTGCTGGATAGTCAGATTTTTCGTCAAATACGATTTCTTCTACATTTTTGATCTCAGCGTAACGGATAATATCTGTATCTGAGTAACGTCCTGCTTTTGGAAATCTTTTTGGTGCATAAATTTTGTACTCTTTTCTTAATTCGTTAAAGAGACTGTTAACTGTTTCAAAGCTTAATTTATAGCCCATCTTCTTGTCCTCCATTCGCATATTCCCCCCGTTACATTTTTAACGGAGTGCTGTATCTCTATTATATGCCTATTTACCCCCCCTGCCTATAGCTATAGACAACTTTACAATTTAACATTTCAATGCTAACCATTATGTTTTGTAATGGTTATTTATAGGTTTACATATTGACTTTGATATTTTTCTAACATATGTTAATAAAAAAAGATAGACTCTTATATAACTCACTGACGTTATACAAAAGTCTATCCTTTATCGTTTATATTCCTTAAGTATTCTGATAAATGCTTCAACATCTTCATCAAGTACTTTGTCTTTAGGTAAAATATATGAATAGTTACGTTTAGGCTCTATTTCAAGAGGTAAGATTGTAAGTTCTTTGTCAAAGGCTGCATGGCTAACCACGCATTCCGATATAATAGTAATGCCTAAATCATTCTTAACTGCTTCCTTTACTGCATAGTTACTATTGAATACAATTACATTTCTTGGTGTAATATGATGCATCTTCAAAAAGAGATTTAAGTACTCTTGAGTACCAGAGCCCTCTTCCCTACTAATCCAAACTTGATCATTTAAATCTGATAAGTTAACAGGACTTTCAACCAGCTTTGATTGATTACTTACGGCAATAACCATTTTATCCTCATAAAAGTAATCTCTTATAAAGTCATAATACGGATCTATACCCTCTATTAATCCTATTTGTATTTCTCCCTCATTCATCATATCGCAAATATGAGCAGTATTTTCGATTAAGATTTCTAATTGTACATGAGGGTATGCCTCTGAGAAGGCACCAATAAGAGGTGGTAAATAATAATCACCTATGGTCTTACTTGCACCTACTACTATTTTCTTCTTAGCATGATGACTAAGTTTAAATATATCTTCCTTTAAGCAATCTATACCTGCTATTAAATCTTGGCCTCTCTCATATAAAAGCTGACCTTCTTTTGTTATCAAAACTTCTTTACTCTTACTTGATCGTTTTATGAGGGTAGTATCAAAGTAATTCTCAAGTCTTTTAATATGCAAACTTACAGTAGGTTGTGATAAGTTTACTTTTTTTGCTGCCTTTGTAAAGTTACGATCCTTCACTACTTGTATAAAAGTCTTAAGTTCTTCTAACATTTTTCTCCCTCCTTTTCAAGTCTATAATTTCATATAGTGTATAGGTTATAGTATATCACGTTTTTCGGGATATTTCTACACTATCCTTTCCTATTAAATGTTTCAAAACATATAATAAAAGAGTGGATCAGAACCGTATTCTGCCTCCACTCTTTTTGAGTACTCAATATCTTTTTGTTTTATAGGATTAAGAAATGAAGTACAGCACTATTGTCTTACTTCAATCTTAATCCTAAGTGAAATGGAAATATCATATAATTGATATAACTTTATTATACTATAGTTTTAAAAAATTTCCACCCATAATTTAATATTTGTTACAACTTTCTTAAAATCTTTGTAAAAGCCGTTGCTACAGGATACTCCTTAATTTGACCTTCAGGCACAAACTCACCAGTATTTTGTAAAATTCGATTTATTATTTCCTGTACTTTTTCATTATACTCTATAACAATAGGGCTCATCATCCAAACTCTATGAGTAAACACATGCTTCACTTGATCTAATACTTCAAATTCAATCCCCATCTTTTGAACAACTTCCCATTGTTCTAGTGTAATAAGAGGTACTCCCCATAGTGATGCCAGGAGTCCTTCATCTTTTCTTTTTTCTAGATAAATACTATCTTCTTTTTTAATAACAAGCGCTTTATAAAATTCTGGCTCTGCTTTTGTTTTACTTGATTTAACAGGATATTCTGTTTGTGCACCTTCATGATAAGCCATACATAATGTTTGCATTGGACATATATTACACTTAGGATTTTTCGGTGTACAAATAAGAGCACCTAATTCCATTAATGCCTGGTTAAAATTCCTTGCGTCTTCAGGCATCAATGACATCACTTTTGCTTCAAAAATCTTACGTGTCTTAGCTACAGCAATATCATCATCTATTAAAAATTGACGTGATAAAACACGCATTACATTGCCATCTACAGCTGGGTAAGGCAAGTTAAAAGCAATACTTAAAACTGCTCCCATAGTATAAGGTCCTATTCCTGGTATATCTTTTACCAATCTAGCTTCCATTGGAAACACACCATCATACTGCTCAGCTACAACTTTTGCACCCTTATGTAAGTTGTCTGCTCGCCTGTAGTAACCTAATCCTTGCCAATAAGTATAGACTTCTTCTTTGTCGGCACTAGCCAAATCCTTTACCGTTGGAAAACGCTCCATAAACCTTTCATAATAAGGCCTTACTGTATCCACTTGAGTTTGTTGAAGCATCACTTCTGAAACCCAAATACTATAAGCATCTCTTCTTTCTCTCCAAGGCATTTGTCTTTTATTTTTGTCAAACCATTCTAGTAAATATTGTTGATAGCTCACGTGTCTTTCCTTTCTTGTTCTTCTCTATTGGTCTTTTTTATATTTTATACCAAACCACACATCTTCATAGCATTTTCTACAAACTTCTTCATATTTTTTGGAACCTCTTCTAAATTAATTCGCTCATTTTGAAGTATTTTTTTTCCATAGTAAACACCCCATTCATGCTCATATGTGGGCTTCCCAACTTTTTCATCTAATAAATAAACTGGACCATCCAGGCTTATTTCTTCATAAACTTCTACATAAAAAGGCATTCCTTCGTAGGTTATAAAATCATCTTGATAAAGAGCAATTAGATATAAAAAGGCAACCTGTTTTTTCTCTATGTTATCCTCAAAACGGAGTATTTTCATTTGTTCAGATAAGCTCTCAAACCTTTCTCCCCTTTTCTCTAAGCCTAACAACTCTGCTTGCTCAAGTAACGAATAAAAATTTTCTTCATGCTTTTGATCTTTAAAATATTGTATTTTCATGCTAAGCTCCCCTTGCTTCTTGATAACTGGTTCTATCTTTTTAAATCTTATCATATTATTTCTTTTTTCTCTAATAAAAAAGTGGCTATCGCCACTTCTCTACTTGTTTTAATTTATCTCGAAATTATAAAAGAATACACTATGTCATGTTCACCACTTATACGATAGCCGTCTTCTACATCTGCTCCCCAACTATTAATACCTCCTACACCTCTTACAGCTCCTAAGATACTTACTACAGTCCTTCTTGCAAGTGGTAACTCCTCATGGTGAGTTGCATTTTCCAACTCTTCTGCAGTATAAGGAATACAAGAAAATGCAAAAGGTTTCTCTCCTTGTGAAAAACGTATTTTAGTTGTGACTTCATCTTTATCGGCATTATTTAAGGTTTTACTACGATAAATCTCTAGCCATTTTGTCTCCATATGTACATTACAATCTTGTGGCACCAAATACTGTGTAATAGGTAAGCCTTCTACGTGATACACCCCAAGCTTTCCTCCCGCCATTCTATCAGGATAAGTTTCTCCTGATAAGCCTTCATAAGTATAACCCGTTGCTGCAGTTGGCACCACAAAGCGCATACCAAATACCGGAAGTTCTGGTAATCCTTCTTTTCCAAAATAATGTACATGAACTTTAATTTCTCCGTTTGCTGTAACATCATACTTTACCTTTACTTCTGTTTTAGGTACTGTAATCGTTTCATAGATAAAACTTATGCTTAATTCATTAGCTGTTTCATTTCCTATAAATCGATTATTAAAAGGTGCTATGACTTGAGGCACTCTTTCTCCATCAATAGCTATTTCTATATCCTTACATGTCATAAACATATCTGCACTCAACCACATTCCAGATTTTATACCAAACCCACTGCCTCTATCATTATCTGTCATTGCACGCCAAAAAGTAGGTTTAGGCGTACGATAAAGCCATTCTTTACCTTCGATAACTAAAGATTCTAATCCACCATACTGATAAGAGAATATATAATGAAATCCTTCACCCAGTACACCTAACGTTACATCACCATATACTATTTTAAATTTATTTGTACAGTCCATAATAATAGCTTACCTCCTGTATCGCTGGTTTCTCAGTACGATTTGCAAATACAATTCCATTACCCGAGAATTCATAATCAGAAGGTCTATCATCAAAATCGCCTCCATAACGTAATACCATTTTCCCAGTAATTTCATCTTCTACCCAAAGCGCTTGATCAATGTAATCCCATATAAATCCCCCTTGATACATCTCATACTGATCAATTAAATCTATATAGCACTTCATCCCGCCTAAAGAGTTTCCCATATCGTGCATATACTCACATAATATAAAAGGCTTTTTAGGTTCATTTTCTAAATAGGCTCTAATCTCTTGTGGTGTTGCATACATACGACTTTCTACATCAGAAATAGTATCTTTATACTTAGGGTTATGATATACACCTTCATAGTGTACAAGTCTGGATGGATCTATCTTTTTGAAATACTCATGCATTGCTAAAAGGTTGTTGCCTGCATAAGATTCGTTTCCTAATGACCAAAATAGAACACAAGGATGATTTTTAAAAGTCTCAAAGTTTGTTTTTGCTCTATCTAACACAGCATCCTTCCATTTAGGATGACTTCCTGGAACATTCCATAAAGGTTCTATTGCTCCCATCTTTTGCCATGAACCATGAGATTCTAAATTGGTTTCTGCCATAACATAGATACCATGTTGATCACACATTGTATACCATGGTATTTGGCTAGGGTAGTGACTGGTTCTAACTGCATTTATGTTATTTCGCATTAAACATTCAATATCCCATTGCATATCCTCTATAGTAATGCATCGCCCACTGTTTGCATTCCATTCATGTCTATTCACACCATTAAGTATTAAGCGTTTACCATTTAATAAGATTAATTTATCTTTTATCTCAATCCTTCTAAATCCAACTTGATAAGGAACAATTTCTACCAAATGATTTGTCTCATTCCAAAGTTCTATAATCAAAGTGTATAAATAGGGATTATGATAGTCCCATAAACTAACCTGTTCTATCTTTTCCACCATAAAACATACCTGTTGATCGATTGCAGCTTCTTTTTCTAAGATACAGCTTCCATCTTTATCACAAAGTATCATTTTTACCTTTCCAACAAATGTTTTAGCAGATATTTTTATATCTGCACTTATTTGCCCCGTTACATTATCTTCTTGTAATACGGGTTTAATCCAAATGTCTTCAATATGCATAACTGGTTTGGCATATAAAATCACACTTCTAAATATACCAAAAATCCTAAAGAAATCCTGATCTTCTAAATAGGCTGCTGTACTTCTTTTATGTACCTCTACAGCAAGTATATTCCCCTTTGCTTTTATATAAGGTGTCAAGTCAAACTCTGAAGGTGTAAAACTATCTTCTGCATATCCTACAAAATGACCATTTAGCCATACATACAAGGCTTCTTCTACACCCTCAAAGCGAATACATACCCTTTTTTCTCTAAGCCCCTCATCTAAATCAAAACACTTTCTATAAGAACCTACTGGATTGTACGCTGCCTCTGAAAAACATCCAATGCCTTCTCTCGTTTCATCAAAGATATAAGCTGGTCTTCTAAAAATATGTCCTTCCCATGGATACATTGTATTGATGTAATGTATCTTGTCATAACCACTTAATTCAATATGTCCTGGCACTTGAATTGTATCAAATGCTTCATCATTAAAGCTTACTTCATAAAAGCTTACTGGCCTCACCTTACTATTTTCAGAATAGGCGAATCGCCACTTACCATCTAAACTTTGTAAAAGTGCACTTTCCCCCTTATGATAAGCCTCTTCGCTCTCATAAAAAGTATGATCGCTATGAGCTGCTAATTGATTTACACGAAAAATTTCTGGATTATCTAACCATTTTATTTCTGCTTCCATCATACCTTCCTTTCTTCTTCCTCTTTTCTCTTATTCTTTTACGGCTCCAGCAGCTACTCCAGCTAAAATATATTTTTGGAAGAATATATAAATGATTACAGTTGGAATCATAATAATAATGATACCTGCTGCTAGCGTTTGCCAAGATCCTTGTTGTGCATTGGCATAATCCATTAAAAATGTTGTTAATGTACGCAACTTATTTTTTGGCATGTATAAATAAGGAATGTACATATCATTAATGATATTAATGGCTTTAATAATACATACTGTTGCCGTTGCTGGCTTAAGAAGTGGAAAAATAATTCTAATAAATAATTCGAAGTAGGAGCATCCATCTATTAGTGCGGCTTCATCTAAGGAAACCGGTAATTTTGAAATAAATTGCCTATAGATATAAAGTTGCATTAAATCTGAAGCGACATAAATAACAATAGGCGCACCCAAAGTATTATATAAGTTAAGACCTTGAATAATTTGGAATCTTGCTATTTCTGTTACAAAACTAGGAATCAGCATGCCCATAAAGAAAAGCATAATAATAAAATTCTTAAATTTAAAATCAAATCTTTCAATAACAAAAGCTGTAATTGTACCAAAAATAACATTAAAGAAAATAGAAACGACTAAGATAATTCCTGTATTCTTAAATCCTATCAATAAGTATTTATCAGAAAATACTTTTCTAAAGTTATCAAATGTAATACGATCAAAGCTAGGTAAGAGAAGAGGTGATGTAGTCGCCATATCTCCCTTTGTTTTAAGTGCTGCAAATAATGTAAGAAGTATAGGGGCAATAACAACAATAACCATACCAATACAAATGATTTGCTTAAGTACTTGTGTCATCGTACGTTTAAACATTCTTCTCCCTCCTCTCTTTTAATACAATGCCATGAATGATTTTATTTTGTATGAAGTAAATGATAATAATCATAACCATAATAGCTACTGCCATTGTTGCTGCAAGCCCGAAGTTCGAAAAGGTAAAAGCCGTTTTAATAGTATACAAAGTAAAGGTAGAAGATGCATATCCTGGTCCGCCTGATGTCATAACAAACGGAATGTCAAATACTTGTAGAGCCCCTCTAATATTATCAAAGAGTACAAAATCTACCATAAGCATAATAGATGGGATTTGTATATATCTAAACAAATGCCATTGGTTTGCACCATCCACTCTTGCTGACTCCTCGATATCTTGAGGTATAGATTGTAGTGCCGCCATAAATAAAATGACATGGTAACCACTAAAGCGCCAAACAGATACTGCTGATAATACAAAGTTAACAACCTTAGGATCTGACAACCAACTACGAATAAATGCTTCTAAGTTAAAAAATTCTAAAATAGCATCAAAAGCACCATTTATTGGTGAAAAGAAATAAGAAAATGCATAAGCAATAGCTACTCCATTGATAATGTAGGGTAAAAATACCATAGTTTTATAAAACTTGGCTGCACGCAATTTACTTGTTAGTAATACAGCAAAGGCAAGTTCTACTACAATCATGAGTAAATGCACAAAGAAATACACTGCATTATTTCTTAAAGATAACCACAAGTCTTTATTTTGTAGCATAGAAATATAATTATCTAATCCAATAAATTGGCTATTAGGTGAATATCCATCCCAATTTGTAAAGCTCATTCTAATTAAATCTATTCCCGGAAATACAACGAAACCAATAAGAAGTGTAATAGGAATAATAAGTGATATAATGATAAATTTCCATCTTGATTTAGCTAATTGATTCATGACTGCCCCCCTATTCAAATATGAGGACTTAATTACTAAGTCCTCATATTTAGATCTTCTATTTACTTATTGAATCCCTAGTTTCTCTCTTGCTTTTGTCCATTTGCTATTCAAATCCCCAAATGTAGCTTGTAAATCAAAGCCTTGTGTTAACATTTGAGCCCCTAACTTCTTATAGTCAAAAGTTGTTTCATTTTGGATAGCCATAAAGTTATCGCCACCGCCATCATACATAATAAGTACTTTATCAGGGCATAGCTCATCTGCTTGCGCTAAAATAGGATCTTTGTCTTTAGGGAAGTTAGACATTGAAGATGCTGAAGATACATAGTTAATAAAGTCTGGGTACCATGCATCAGAGTAGAACCATTCTACAAAAGCAATTGCTGCTTCTGGATTTTTAGAGTGTTTGGTTACACCCATGAAAGAGTCACCTTGTACAATGACATTATATGGATCACTTACTGTATTTCTTGCTGGTAAGTAGAATGTGCCAAGTTCTAAAATATCTTCTCCACTGTTTTGGATATTTTGAAGTCCCCAGTCACCTAATGCAATAATCGCTGCTTGTTTGGTTGCAAATAATGAAGTTACTTGATCATTTCCTAGACCTAATGGGTCTTTTCCAAGTACACCTGATGTAAATAATCTATAAATTTTTTCGTAAGATTTATAAACATCTGTTCCTTCTGCAAATGGTTCATCTTGTGACGCCATTGTATTCCAGTTTTGTCCATTACCTGATTCTAGAGCTGGCATAAATTCCATATAAGGATAGTCTGGCCATTCATCTTTTAAACCACATGCAATAGCCATAAAATCTTTATTATCTTTTCCATAGTAATCTTGTAGTTTTTTTGCTACTTCTTCAAGTTCTGGCCATGTTGTTGGTACCTCTACCCCTGCTTCTTTAAACATATCTTTCCAATAGTACACATACTCATAGCCTGAAGTCATAGGAATACCTAATACTTTGCCATCAATTGCATAACCTTCCGCTAATTCATTATTTGCACAAGCCTCTGTTGATGAAAGATCTACTAAGTAATCTTTAAATCTTGCTAATGTAAAAGGTTTATTAAACATAACATCTGGTAATTGGTTAGCAGATGAACGCATCTTCATGGCATTCCAGTATTCACTATCATCTTTAATCTTTTCTACTTCGATATCAATATCTGGGTATTGTTCTTGGAATTTTCCTATCATATCATTTTCTTCAATAAAATCATTTAAGTTATTATCCCAAATAGCAAAAGTAAGTGTTCCACTTAAACTCTCTTTCTTTTCTGTATTACTACCACTCTCTTGTTTGTTTTCATTAGAAGATGTATCCGCTACTGTACTATCTGTTTTCTCTGTATCACTAACTCCCCCACTTGCACATCCTACTAATGATGACGCTACCATTAGACCACTTAATACAGCTGTAAATAACTTTCTTTTCATTACTACCCCTCCTGTGTAATTTGATATCTAAAATTTATACTTTTACACATTTTTTTACCATGAAATATATTAATTTTTATTGATTTTTTTCTACTTCTAACCTTTTAATAACTTGATAAATGGTAAGAAATCTTATCATAAAGTAAGAAAAGACTATGTTTTACATAGTC
>NZ_JAQIFT010000042.1:0-761 GCF_027857615.1 Holtiella tumoricola | reverse complement strand
TCTCCAACCTCATCATTAGGGTTGGAGTTTTTTTACGCTGTTTTATAATTCAAATATTTCCTGTATTCAAGTGGTGTCATACATTTGAGTCGTTTTTGGTATCTTCCGTTATTGTAATAATCTATATAGTTAATGATGGCTTGGTTCAGTTCATTGTAGCTATTAAACTTCTTCAAATAATACATTTCTGATTTTAGCATTCCCCAAAATGCCTCCATAGGACCATTATCTATACATCTGGATACTCTAGACATACTTTGTGTCATTCCAGCAGCATCAAGCTTTTTCTTAAATGTCTTTGATGTGTATTGAAATCCTCTATCGCTATGAAATATAGGTCTAACATTTGGGTATTGTCCATAGGCTAAATCAAACGTTTCAAATACAAGCATATTATTATTAGAGTGGCCCACGACAAAAGAAACAATGCTTTTATCTGCAAGGTCTAGAATAGCACTTAAGTAAGCCTTTTTGCCAGTTCCGTATTTCATCTCTGTTACATCTGTAAGCCATTTTTCTCCAAAGGTATTTGCTGTGAATTCTCGATTAAGTATGTTAGCCGCCGTGATTTGTGGTGTAGACTTTACATAGTTCTTTTTCTTTTTTCTACAAACAGACTTAAGATTTAATAAATTCATAAGCCTATAAATACGTTTTTGGTTTACGTGAAAGCTATTTTCTCTGTTTAGCTTTATTGTCATTTGTCTATACCCAAGTATTCCACCTTTTTCTTCATAAGTATCTTTTATTAAAGGAAGAAG
>NZ_JAQIFT010000041.1:0-377 GCF_027857615.1 Holtiella tumoricola | reverse complement strand
CTAATGGTTACTTCTACTTTCTCAAGTTTACGTTTGTTTGCGTTAGCTTTTAAATGAGTAGAATCAGAGTAAAGTACTTTACCTGTTACAAAGTCATGTGAAATAGCTTGTTCAACGGTATGATCAAAAATATCTTGAAATACCGTTGTCCCATTAAAGCGTCTACGTCTGTTTTGACTAATAGTAGAAGCATCTGGAATTTTTTCAGTAAGACTATAACCTAGAAACCATCTGTAAGCAGCATTCACTTCGATTTCTTTTACAAGCTGTCTTTCAGAGCGAATACCGTATAGATAGCCAATAAAAATCATCTTAAAAAGAACAACAGGATCAATACCAGGGCGACCATTATTATGGCAGTACATATCTCTAGTAAG